>JADGGV010000670.1 GCA_019689775.1 Gemmatimonadota bacterium | reverse complement strand
GTCTCACGCCCCCCGCCGCAGGTGGAACGCCACCCCGTCCCACACCGTGAACGGCGTCTCCCCGAGGGCGAGGACGTCGAAGCCGTGGCCGGCGGCGAGCCGGGCGACGTCGCGTCGGTCGGCGGCGACGTCGCCCCGGTACGAGAAGTTTAGGATCACGACGTCGCCCCCCGACCGCAGCACGCGCTGCGCCTCCCGCAGGTGCGCCTCGACCAGCGGCATCCCGGCCGCGACCAGGTACGGGAACGTGTCCACGGCGTAGACCAGGTCGAACGCGCCGTCGCCGAACGCGCGCAGGTCCCGCCCCCCGGTTTGCAGGAAGCGCACGTTCGGGAGGTGCGCGCAGCGCCGCCGCGCGGCCGCGATCATCCCCGCGGAGACGTCGATCCCGACCGCCTCGCGCACCTTCGACGAGAGCCGCGCCTCGATCCGGCCGACGCCGCAGCCGATCTGGAGCACCCGCCGCTCCGGCCCGAGCACGCCCCAGCGCTCCAGCAGTGCGACGACCTCCGCCGTCGCGCGCTCCAGGATCCGCGGGCTCCCCAGCGAGTACAGCGCGACGCTCGCCTCCTCGCTCGCCGCGACCGCGCGGTCGAAGAACGAGGCCCAGCGCGCGACGGCGTCGCCCGGCGCGTCGGCGGCGCCGGCGTCGCTTCGCGCAAGCTCGGCGACGGTCACGCCGCCCGCGTGCAGCTCGCCGAGGAGCGCGCGCAGCTCCGCGAGACGGTCCCGGCGAGCCCGGTCGCCCTCCGGCACGGCGACGGCGGCGAGCGCGCGCTCCAGCGTCGCCACGGCGTCGCCCGGCGGCGCGGCAAGGAGCAGGCGGCCGAGCGCGACGGGCGCGGAGAGCCGCCCCGCCAGGCACGCCTCGAGGATGGCGGCCGCGCCGTCCGGGGCATCTCGTCGATCGTCCACGGAAGTGTGCCGTTCCGCCGTGGGTCCGGCGCGGTCCGTGCGGGGGCGGGGCGCCGGCGCCGCCGGCCGGGAGAACGCCGGCCCCGGCGTCGCAACGCGCATGCCTTCCGACACCGACCCGGAGGTCGGGCGACGATGGGCCGGGCCGACATCCCGGGCGCGGACGCGCCGCCGCGGCGCTGGACGGGCCGTCGCGACGAGCCGCTCCGCGCCGACGTGCTCTCCGAGACCGCGGCGCTCGAGCGGCTCGTCCCCGACTGGCGCGCGCTGCTCGAGCGCTGCCCGTGGGCGACGCCGTTCCAGTCGCCCGAGTGGCAGCTCGCGTGGTGGCGGCAGTTCGGCAACGACGGCCTGCGCGCCGTCGCCGTGCGCCGCGGCGACGAGCTGGTCGGGCTCGCGCCGTTCTTCGTCTACGGCTTCCCCGGCGAGCCCCGCCGCCTCGGGCTCCTCGCCGACGGCGTCTCCGACTACCAGGACGTGCTCCTCGAGCCGCGCTGCGCGCAGGCCGCGCGCCGCCTCGTCCTCGCGCGAATCGCCGCCCTGCGCGGCGAGTGGGACGTCTGCGAGCTGAACGAGCTGCGCCCCGGCTCCCCGCTCCTCGCGCCCGAGCTGCCCGCCACGCTCCCGCCCGGCCTCCGGGCCGAGACCGCGCCGCTCGGCATCTGCATGAGCCTG
This sequence comes from Gemmatimonadota bacterium, assembly GCA_019689775.1. GTDB lineage: Bacteria > Gemmatimonadota > Gemmatimonadetes > Longimicrobiales > RSA9 > JADGGV01. The sequence goes on along the minus strand of JADGGV010000670.1, from coordinate 371 downwards.
CCCACGCCCGCCACCGCCGCGGCGCTCCACGCGCGCCTCTCCTCGCGCTTCCGCCGGCGCCTCCGCCGCGCCGACGAGGCCGTCCGCGCCGCCGGCCGGGCCGACGTCGTGATGGCCGACGCGGCCACGTTCGCCGAGCTGATGGATGCGCTGATCCGGCTGCACACCCGCCGCTGGACCGAGCGCGGCGAGCCCGGCGGCGTCCTCGCCGACCCGCGCATCCAGCGCTTCCTGCGCGCCGCCGCCGCCGGCCTCCTCGAGCACGGCCGCCTCCGCCTCTACGCGCTCCGCCTCGACGGCGCCCCGATCGCCGCGCTCCTGGGCTTCGCCGACGCCAGCCGCCTGTACTGTTATCTCACCGGCCTCGACCC
>JADGGV010000669.1 GCA_019689775.1 Gemmatimonadota bacterium | reverse complement strand
CGCACCCTGATCCGCCCGGCCAGCTCGCCGTCCAGCGCCAGCTCCGCGCGGCCGACGCGGATGACGAACGCGGGGTAGCGCTGGAGGAGGCGGAGGCGCACGCCGGGCACGAGGCCGAGCGCCACGAGCCTGGCGGTGCGCGGGGAGCCGGGGTCCTCGAGGCAGGAGATCGTGCCGCCGTCGCCCACGCCGAGCGCAGCGAGCGAGACGACGCCGCAGGCGACGACGTCGCAGCCGGTGGCGTCGGGGACGGGTCCGCCGGCGGGGCACTCGTCCCGCCAGGCGCGGCGGCGGAGCACGCGCAGCCCGGCGCGGACCGAATGGAGCAGGCGGGTCACGCGGTCTCCTCGACGGCGACGAGGCGGCGCAGCGCGCCCTGGACCCGGCGCAGCCACGCCGGCGTCGCCGGGTTCTCGTAGCCGCAGTGCGGGCAGCGCAGGAAATGGCAACCGTGCGAGAGCGGGCACCCCTGGCACGTCGGCTGGCCGCGGTCCTCCTCGAACGCCCGGTTGCAGAACGCGCACGTGCACGTGGTCACAGGCCGAGCCCCCGGAGCAGGTGGGACAGGACGAGCCCCGCGCCGAACGCGAAGGGCGTGATGAACGCGAACATCCCGAGCGCCGTCTTCCACCCCCGCTCGCGGATCATCATCAGGAACTGCGCGATGCAGGGGACGAAGAGCGTGAGCGTGACCGCGGCCACCGTGAGCTGCACCGTGTCGAGCGCGCCCTGGCGGTGCAGGTCGTAGAGGCCGGCTGCGCCGTAGTCGCGGCGGAAGAAGCCGAACAGGAAGATGCGCGCGGTCTCCGGCGGCAGACCGAGCAGCCGCACGACCGGCGTGAGCCCGCCGATGATCGTGCCGAACAGCCCGGTCAGCTTCAGCGCCCAGAGCAGGACGCTCGCGGCCAGGAACAGCGGGAGCACCTCGAGGAAGTACCACTGCATCCGGCTGTACGTCTTGACGGCGACGTTGCCGAGCCGCGGCCGTCGCAGCGGCGGTAGCTCCATGTGGAACGTCGCGCCCTCGCCCGGGAGGAGCCGCGCGGTGAGCACGCCGACGAGCAGGAACGTCAGCACGAGCACGCCCGCCCAGATCGCGAGCGCCGTCGGCGTCGCCGACAGGATGGCGAGGATCACGCCGAGCTGCGCGGAGCACGGGACGGCGAGCGCCAGCAGCAGCGTGGCGAGCACGCGCTCCCGGCGCGTCTCGAGCGTGCGCGTCACCATCGTCGCCATCGTGTCACACGCGAAGCCCAGCACCATCGGGATCACCGCGCGGCCGGAGAGCCCGATGCGCTTGAACGCGCGGTCCACGAGCAGCGCCAGCCGCGGGAAGTAGCCGCTGTCCTCGAGGATCGAGAAGAACACGAAGAACGAGCCGACCACCGGCAGGATGATGGCGACGGCGTAGCGCACGCCCAGCGTGAGCACGCCGTACTCGCCGACGAAGAGGCTGCGCAGCCACTCCCACGGCACCACCGCGAAGGCGCGCTCGAGCGCGGGATTCACGTGCGCCTCGAAGACCGCGGTCTCGAGGAAGTCCACGAGCGTGCCCGCGCCGAACTGCCCCACGAACTTGAACAGCCCGAAGTACAGCACGACGAGGAGGATCGGCAGACCGGTGAGCGGGCGCGTCAGCCACGGCGCGATCCGCTCGCCCCAGCCGCGGCCGTCGCTCCCGCCGCCGAGCACGCCCTCCAGCAGCCGCTCCGCCGCGCGCTGCCGCTCGTACGCCAGGCGGTAGGCCGGCGGCCCCGCCATGCACGCGGCCGCGTCCCGCGCCGCCGCCAGCGCCGCCGCGCCGCCGTCCGGCTCGAGCCGCCGCACCAGCGCCAGCGCCTCCTCGTCCGCCTGGAGCAGCAGCGTCGCAACGCCGACGTGGCTCACCGGGTACTTCGCCGACAGCCGCCCGGCCACCGACTCGACCGCCGTCCCGACGCCGTTCGCGTAGATCGGCCGGACC
>JADGGV010000668.1 GCA_019689775.1 Gemmatimonadota bacterium | reverse complement strand
CCCTCGCGCAACCACTCCACGCTCACCCCCGCCCACTCCGCCACCCGCTCCAGGTGGTACGGCTGCGGCACCGAGCCCCCGGTCTCCCAGCGCGCGATCGACCCGGGGTGCACCCCCAGCCGGTCCGCCAGCTCGCTCCGCTCCCAGCCGAGCCGCTCGCGCGTCTCTCGCAGCCGCCGTCCGACGGCCCTCGCCTGGCCGCTCTTCATAACATCCTCAACACTTTTTGCAACGAGCTTGACAGACTTCACACAACCGGTTAGAATCGTTGCGTACGTTGGCCATGTGCTGTTGTCCTCGATGAAATCGTTACGAACGTACGCGCGCCAACGACGCGGCGCAAGGAGCGGATTCCATGGAACGAGGGGACGGAGGCGACGACGTCGCCGGCGGGGGCGAGACGAGGTGGGAGGGTGCCCGGCTGCTGCGGCTTGACGTCGCCTGTCCACGGTGCGGCTCGCGCCCGGCGTTGCGGGTCGCGGCGGAGCTGGCGCGGCTGGCGGGCGCATTCCCGCCGGCGCGGCGCCTGGGCAGCTACCAGTGTCAGCGGCGCGGTTGCGGCGCGATCTACGACCTCCCGGCGCGGGCGTACCAGCGCGCCGGCTGACGACGGTCCGCCCCCTTTGCATTTTCGGTTTATCTTCGGTACCGTGTCCGGAGTACTGTCGACGCCGACACGGAGGCTCGCATGACCGCAGCACGCAGGGGGGAGGGGCGCCGCCCGCGGCCGGCGACGGGCGGTGCGCCGGCGCCGGGGGCCGGGGAGGCGCTCCCGCCGCGGCCCGCCGGCCCGGCCGACCCGTTCGTCCTCATGGACCGCATGGACGACGAGGCGATCCTGGCGGAGCTCGAGGGGCTCGTCGCCGACACGCTCGTCTACCATTACCAGGACGGCGGGCGCGAGGTCTGGGGGCTGGCCAAGGCCGGCGTGGACGAGGCGTGCGCGCAGCTCGCGAACCAGGGGTATGTCATCCGCGAGCAGGCGCTGCGCTACCGCGTCGACGAGCGACGCCGCGAGGCCTACTTCTGCGTGCAGGCCGCGCGCTACGCCGTCTTCGCCGACGGCCACGAGGTCGCGCTCGACACCGCCTGGGGCGCCAAGCGCCAGCCGCTGGTCGGCGACGGCGGCCGCTTCAACCCCCACTGGTTCGAGCAGGGTGCGATGAAGGCCGCCCGCAACGCCCGCTCCCGCCTCATCGGCGCGGAGCTGAAGGCCCGCATCATCCAGCTCGCCCGGGAGACCGGGAAGGTCCGCGACGTCGGGGCAGGCCAGGCGCCGGCGGCCGCCACGTCCAGCGGGGCCGACGAACCCGCACCCACCGGTCCCGCCACTCCCGAACGCATCGCGCCCGCCGAGCCGCGGATGCTCGCGGAAGCGACGCGGGCGCCGGAGGCGCCCGTCGCGCCCGTCGCGCCCGAGGCATCCGCTGCGCACGTCGCGTCCGCGGCACCCGCCGCGGCCGCCGCGGCCGCCGCGCCCGCCGGGAACCCGGCCGCCGCCGCTCCTGCCGCCACCCCGCGCCAGCTCCAGGCGCTGCGCCGACTCCTCCGCGGCCCCGACGTCCCCGACACCTTCCGCCGCCGCGTCGCCGCCCGCGTCGACGCCGGGCAGCTCAGCGCCGACGACGCCCGACGCGCCATCGGCTTCCTGACCACCCGGCGTCGCCTGCCGAGGATCGCGCCGGCCGCAGACCGGACGCCGACAGACCAGGGCGACGTCGGGCCGGCGGACGGCGCCGCCTCGGCGACCCCGGCGCGCCGCGCCCCACGCGGGTGACGATTCATCACGATTTTAACCATCTTGACATCTTTGACATGACCGCCTAGCGTTCGGGTGCCCGGCGAGGCAGGCCCGCCGGGGGACAGGCGAGAGAGAGGCCGCCCCGGCCCCGTCCCGGCAGAGCGCCGGTGGCGGGGCCTGCTGCATCCGGGCCCTGGCGCCCGGCCGGGGGCCGGGGTCGCCG
>JADGGV010000667.1 GCA_019689775.1 Gemmatimonadota bacterium | reverse complement strand
CGATCGGGGTGGGGTGACCGTGACATCATACCGCCCGGGGCCTAGAATGCAACGCCACAACGCCAAAACGCACACCGGGGGAGAGCCCATGAGACCTGCCGCCGCCGTCGTCCTCGCCGCTTGCCTGTGCGCCGCGTGCGCGCCCGCCCCCGGAGGAGCGCCCGCGCCCCGGTCGCCCGCGCCCCGCACGGACGGGCGTCTGCCGGCGACGTCGACGCTCGTCGTCGCCGACCCGACGACCGTCGGCATGAGCGCCGATCTGGGTGCGCGCCTCGATTCCATCGTCGAGGCCGGGCTCGCCGCCGGCGCCGCGCCCGGCGCCGCGCTCGCCGTCGGCCGCTGGGGCCGCCTCGTCCACCTCCGCGGCTACGGCAGGACCGACTGGGCGTCCGGCTCGCCCGCCGTCACCGACTCGACGCTCTTCGACATGGCCTCCGTCACGAAGGTCGTGGCGACGACGACCGCCGCCATGATCCTCGAGGAGGAAGGCAAGCTCGACCTCGACCGCACCGTGCGCAGCTACCTCCCCGAGCTGAACGCCCCCGACAAGGCGAACATCACGGTGCGCCAGATCCTGGAGCACCGCGCCGGCTTCGAGGCGTTCGCGCCCGTCTGGCGCGAGGCCCGTGGCCGCGCGGCGTTCCTGCGCGCCATCAACCAGCACCCGCTCGCCTATCCGCCGGGCGACAGCACGATCTACAGCGACTGGGACCTCGTCCTCACCGGCCTGATCGTCGAGCGCCTCGCCGGCGAGCCGGAGGACGTCTTCCTCCAGCGCCGCGTCTGGGGACCGCTCGGCATGAAGGACACCGGCTTCAACCCGCTGGCCTGGGGGCCCGACCACCTCGCCCCCCCGACGCCGGCCGACACCGACTGCACGGTCACGTACCGCGCCGACTCGCCGATGCTGAAGCGCATCGCGCCCACCGAGGTCGACACCGTCTACCGCCACCGCCACGTCCACGGCATCGTCCACGACGAGAACGCCTGCGCGCTCGGCGGCGTCGCCGGCCACGCCGGGCTGTTCTCCTCCGCCCGCGACCTCGCCGTCTTCGCCGCCATGATGCTGAACGGCGGCGAGTACGGCGGCACGCGGCTCCTGCGCCCGACGACGATCGCGCGCTGGACCGCGCGCCAGAACCCCGACGCCAGTCGCGCCATCGGGTGGGACACGCCGTCGGGCAACTCCAGCGCGGGCCGCTACTTCTCGCCTCGCTCCTTCGGCCATACCGGCTTCACCGGCACCAGCATCTGGATCGATCCCGAGCGCGGCGTCTTCGTGATCCTGCTCACGAACCGCGTCAACCCGACGCGCAGCAACATGCGCCACGAGGCGCTCCGCCGCGCCGTCGCCGACGCCGTCCAGGCCTCGATCCTCGACGCGCCGCTCATCGACTGGCAGGCCCGGCGCTGATGCCGCGGGGGCCGAGCGCCCAGGGCCCGGGCCGCCGCCGCCCCTGGACCTTGGTCCCACCGCCGCCGCGCCGCCGTGCGCCGGGCCTGGAGGTTGCCCGCTCGATTCGCGGGAGCGCCCGGCGCCGGCCGGCGCCCGCCGCGTCGCACGACCGCGAGGAGGACCGCATGGACGAGAGGATGGCCGAACGCCGGGACCTGACGAGCCTGAACGAGTCCGACGACCTCGAGGTCGCCCGCGGCGAGCCCGATCCCCGCGGCTGGAGCGTCGTCGCCTCCGACGGCCGCACGATCGGCAAGGTCGACGATCTGCTCGTCGATACCGCGGCGATGAAGGTCCGCTTCCTCGACTGCGACGTCGACGAGGCGTCGCTCGGCCTCGACCCCGCGGACCGCCACCTGCTCATCCCCGTCGGCCGCGCCACGCTGCGCGAGCGCGACCGCGAGGTCTACGTCGAGGGCTTCGACACGCTCCGCCTCGCGCGCCTCCACGGCCGCGGCGACCTCTCGGCGCTCGACGCCCGCGAGTCCGCCGCGCCCACCACCCCCGCC
>JADGGV010000666.1 GCA_019689775.1 Gemmatimonadota bacterium | reverse complement strand
CCACCCCCGCCCCGGAACAGCCGCTCCGGTCCGGCGGCTCCGCCCATCACCCGCCCACCTCCGCCGGCGCCGCCTCCACCGCCTCGGCGCCCGCCGGGGTCACGCCCCGCCGCGCCATCGCGGCGCGGATGAACGAGGCGAAGAGCGGGTGCGGCGACATCGGCCGCGACTTCAGCTCCGGATGGAACTGCACGCCAATGAACCAGGGGTGCTCCGGCAGCTCGATGATCTCCACCAGGTTGCCGTCCGGCGACAGCCCGCTGAAGCGCATGCCGAACTCCGCCAGCAGGTCGCGGTAGGCGTTGTTCACCTCGTAGCGGTGCCGGTGCCGCTCCGAGATCTCCGACGTGCCGTAGATCGCGTGGGCGCGCGAGCCGGGGCGCAGCCGCGCCGGGTACGCCCCCAGGCGCATCGTCCCCCCCATGTCCGTCACCTGCCGCTGCGAGTCCATCAGGCAGATGACGGGCTGCTCGACGTCGCGCACGAACTCCGCCGAGTGCGAGTCCTCGAGCCCCGCGACGTGCCGCGAGAACTCGATGATCGCGCACTGGAGCCCGAGGCAGATGCCGAAGAACGGCAGCCCGTTCTCCCGCGCCCAGGTGATCGCCGACAACATCCCCTCGACGCCGCGGATCCCGAACCCGCCCGGGATCAGCAGGCCGTCGAAGTCCGCCAGCTTCGACGCCGCATCCCCGCTCTCGAAGTCCTCGCTGGAGAGCCAGTCGATGTCGACGCCGACGTCGTTCGCGATCCCGCCGTGGATCAGCGCCTCCTTCACCGACTTGTACGAGTCCACGAGCGACGTGTACTTCCCCACCACCGCGATCCGCACCGAGCCGTTCACCGGATGCTTCACCTTCTCGACCATCGCCTCCCAGCGGCGCAGGTCCGGCGGCGGCGTCTCCAGCCCGAGCCGGCTCACCACCAGATCGTCGAGCCGCTGCTGCCGGAAGCCCAGCGGGACCTCGTAGATCGTGTCCATGTCCGGCGCCGCGATCACGCCCGCCACGTCGACGTTCGTGAACAGCGCCACCTTGCGCCGCAGCTCCTCCGACATCGGCTGCTCCGTGCGGCAGATCAGGATGTCGGGCTGGATCCCGATCTCCATCAGCTCCCGCACCGAGTGCTGCGTCGGCTTCGTCTTCAGCTCCCCGGCGGCCGCCAGGAACGGAATCAGCGTGACGTGGATGAAGATCGCGTTCTCCCGCCCCACCTCCTGCCGGAACTGCCGGATCGCCTCGAGGAACGGCAGCGACTCGATGTCGCCCACGGTGCCGCCGATCTCGGTGATCACGACATCGTGGTTCGTCGCCACCCGCCGGATCGCCGCCTTGATCTCGTCCGTGATGTGCGGGATCACCTGCACCGTGGCGCCGAGGTAGTCGCCCCGCCGCTCCTTCGTGATGACGTCCAGGTAGATCCGCCCCGTCGTCACGTTGTTCGCCTGCGACAACGACTCGCCGATGAAGCGCTCGTAGTGCCCCAGATCCAGGTCCGTCTCGGCGCCGTCGTCCGTGACGAACACCTCCCCGTGCTGGAACGGCGACAGCGTCCCCGGGTCGACGTTGATGTACGGATCGAACTTCTGGATCGTCACCCGCAGCCCCCGCTCCAGCAGGAGCCGCCCGAGCGACGCGGCGGCGATCCCCTTCCCCAACGAGGAGACCACGCCGCCGGTCACGAAGATGTGCTTGGTCGGCTGTCGGATCTGATCGGTCATCGCTGTCATCGACTCTCGCTGGGGATCGCCGCGAGGGCCCGGAGCCGCTGCTCCGCCCGAACCGCGTCGGCCGGGGTGTCCACCCCGCCCTCGCTCTCCTCCACCACGCCCACTCCAATCGTCAGCCCCGCCGCCAGCGGCCGGAGCTGCTCCAGCCTCTCCAGCCGCTCCAACGGCGTGGGGGGGCGCCCCCCCCCCCCCCCCCCCCCCCGCCGCGGGTGGGCGGGAAAACCCCAGTGGGCGCGT
>JADGGV010000050.1 GCA_019689775.1 Gemmatimonadota bacterium | reverse complement strand
GCGCAAGGGGGGCGGATGGGCGTGATGCACGAGCCGGGCGCCGGGTGGCTGCGATGGGGTGGGCGGGGTTGCGCGGCCGGTGCGGAAAGGCCAATGTCTGCCGTTCACCGGAGTCCGTGTCTGAAGGAGGATACGACGCACGTGGCAACCGTCCCCGGGAGGGCCCGGGGCGTACGCGAGGAGGACGCGATGGCCTACCCGTTCAAGCTGCCGGACCTGCCGTACCCGTACGAGGCGCTCGAGCCGCACATCGACGCCGAGACGATGCACTACCACCACGACAAGCACCACGCCGCGTACACGAACAACCTGAACGCCGCTCTGGAGAAGTACCCGGAGTGGCAGCGGCGGGAGGCGGAGGACATCCTGCGGAGCCTGGACCAGGTGCCGGAGGATATCCGGACGGCGGTGCGCAACAACGGCGGCGGGTTCGTGAACCACAACGCGTTTTGGCTGTGGATGTCGCCGGACGGCGGTGGTTCGCCGAGCGGCGCGCTGGCGTCGGCGATCGACCGGTCGTTCGGCTCGTTCGACGCGTTCAAGGATCAGTTCTCGAAGGCTGCGGCGGGGCGGTTCGGCTCGGGGTGGGCGTGGCTGGTGCCGGGCAGCGATGGTTCGCTCTCGATCACGAGCACGCCGAACCAGGACACGCCGCTGATGGAGGGGAAGGAGCCGATCCTGGGGCTCGACGTGTGGGAGCACGCCTATTACCTGAAGTACAAGAACGCCCGTCCGGACTACATCAAGGCGTGGTGGAACGTCGTGAACTGGCGGGAGGTCGCGGAGCGGTACGAGCGACTTGCCGGGCGGTGAGCACGGGGTCGCGGCGCGACGCCGCGGCGGTGGGTCGCAGGATCAGCGGCGCCGGAGCTTCCGGCGCCGCTCACGTTTCGGGGGTGGAGGCGCGCCGCGTCGGCATCTCGAGCGGCTGGCCGCACTCGAAGCAGAAGCGGCTCCCCGGCGGGTTGGCCTGGCGGCAGTAGTCACAGACCGTGCCGGCGCGGAGCGCCTCGCGGTAGCGAAGCACCTCGGCCTCCAACTCGTCGTCGACGGCGGCGCGGTTGCGGGGCGCATCGCGCGGCGCGGCGACGACCGGTGCGCCCGGGTCGGCCGCGGCCTCGACGGCGGTCGCGGCCGGCGCGTCGGACACGGCCGGCGACGGGCGCGCCGACGATGCGTCGCCCGGCGCGGATGCCGGGACGCCGGCGGTCGGCGCCGGATCCGCCGGGCGCGGTGCCTCGAGGGACGGCTCCGGGTGCTGCGATCCCGTTCCGTATTCAGGCGGATCGAGGTCGCCCGGGGCGGCGGAGCCGCGGCCGGTCACGAGCGGATAGAAGACGGCCGCCACGGCGGCGGCGGCCACGATGACGATCACGACGATTTCCACGGCAGGGAATCTAGGTGGCGGCGGGGATCGCGCCAAGCGCGGGTCGGCCGCGCGGGGAAGCGCGGCGCTCCTGGGCCGACATCGTGGCGACGCCTCCGTGTCCGCCGGGCTGCCGGCTCGACCCGCCGGCCGGCGCCCTCACCGGACCTGGGTGACCAGGCCCGTGCCGGCGCCGATCCCGAGCGCATCCCAGGCGAGGTCGGCCGCGCTGGCGTCGCCGCCGTGGCGGGCGTCGTACAGCTCCTTGCCGATGCCGGCGAGCGCCGCGGCGGTGACGCTTGCGCCGACCGCCGCGCCGTGGTCGACGGCGATCCGGGCCACGCCGTAGCCCACGCTCGTGATCGCGAAGGCCATGAAGAAGTGCTTGAGCTTGTCCTCGCGTGGCTCGAGCCCGTCCTTCCGGTGCGGCCGCAGCCGGGCGGCGCGCGGGGCGAGCGCCGGCGGGCGGTCGCGCGCCACGTGCAGGGCCGCGGCCGGCGACGTCGCCGGGCACCGTTCCAGCGGACAGTCGGCGAGCGCGAGGAGGAGCAGCAGCCCGGTCAACGCATCCTCTCGCGGCGGGCGTGGTGGAGGGCGAGGCGGACGGCCTCCTCGGCTGTGTCGGCGATCTCGAGCCCGAGCTCGGCGAAGCGGCCGGGCTCGAGGAGGACGACCGGCACGCCGACCTTCCGGGCGAAGGCCACCTCGGAGAGCGTCCCCCATTCGCCGCCGATAGCGATCGCGGCGTCGGCGGTGCGCACGACGAGCACGTTCCGGGCCTCGCCGAGGCCGGTCGGGAGCGGAATGCGGATGTAGGGGTTGGCGTCGGCGGCGGAGGATCCGGGGAGGAACCCGATCGTCAGCCCGCCGGCGCTGTCGGCGCCGCGGGCCGCGGCCTCCATGACGCCACCGAGCCCGCCGCAGAGGAGCACGGCGCCGGCCTCGGCGATGCGGCGGCCGACCTCGCTGGCCACGGCGAGCAGGGCCTCCGGTGGCCGGCCCGCGCCGCAGACCGCGATGCGGAAGGGCCGCTCACGCATAGGTGGCGCGGGCCCAGGCCAGCGCGGAGCCGACCGCGCGACGCCACCCGTGCAGCAGCGCGTCGCGCTCCTCGGGGAGCATGCGCGGCCGGAACGTCCGGGGCTCGGCGCGAGCGCCGACGAACTCGTCGCCGTCCCGCCAGATGCCGGCGCCGATTCCCGCGAGGCCGGCGGCGCCGAGGGCGGTCGTCTCCACCAGGCGCGGCCGGAGCACGGGCACGTCGAGGATGTCGGCCTGGAACTGCATGAGCCAGTCGTTCTGCGCGGCGCCGCCGTCGACCGCGAGCGCCGCCAGGAGCACGCCGGCATCGGCGGTCATGGCGTCGAGCACGTCCCGGGTGCCGTAGGCCATGGCCTCGAGCGCGGCGCGAGCGAGGTGCGCGCGGGTCGTGCCGCGCGTGATGCCGACCAGGGTGCCGCGCGCCTCGGCCTCCCAGTGCGGCGCGCCGAGCCCCACGAACGCGGGCACGAGGTAGACGCCGTCGTTCGAGCGCAGCGAGGCCGCGAGCGCCTCCGTCTCCGCCGCCGACGAGATGATACCGAGCTCGTCGCGCAACCACTGCACGCTCGCGCCGGCGATGAAGATCGAGCCCTCGAGCGCGTACGTCGGCTCGCCGCGCGGTCCGCAGGCCATGGTCGTCAGCAGCCCGTGCGCCGACGCGACGCGCTCGCCACCGGTGTGCAGCAACAGGAACGCGCCGGTGCCGTAGGTGTTCTTCGCGCGTCCGGCGCTCCAGCACCCCTGGCCGAAGAGTGCCGCCTGCTGGTCGCCGGCGACGCCGCGGATCGGGAGCGGGCGCCCGAACAGCTCCGGCTCGGTCTCCCCGAAGTCGCCGCAGCTCGGGCGGACCTCCGGGAGGACCGCCCTCGGCACGCGGAATAGCCGGAGCAGGTCGTCGTCCCAGGCCAGCGTGCCGATGTTGTAGAGGAGCGTCCGCGAGGCGTTCGTCGGGTCGGTCGCGTGCACGCGGCCGCCGGTGAGCTTCCAGACGAGCCAGGCGTCGATCGTGCCCGCGGCGAGCGCGCCGGCCTCCGCCCGCGCCCGCGCGCCCGGCACGTTGTCGAGGAGCCAGGCGAGCTTCGTGGCCGAGAAGTACGGGTCGAGCACGAGACCCGTTCGCTCGCGCACCCAGGGCTCGAGCTCGTCCTCGCGCAGTTGCCGGCAACGCGCGGCGGTGCGGCGGTCCTGCCAGACGATCGCGCGGTGGATCGGCTCCCCGGTCGCGCGGTCCCAGAGCACCACCGTCTCGCGCTGGTTCGTGATGCCGATTGCGGCCACCGGCGGGGCGCCCGCGCGCTCCGCCTCGCGCAGCGCGTCGCGCGCCACCCGCAGCGTCACCTCCCAGATCTCCTCGGCATCGTGCTCGACCCAGCCGGGCTCCGGGTAGTGCTGCGTGAACTCGGAGTAGCTCCGGGCGCGGACCTCGCTTCGCTCGTCGAGGACGAGGCAGGTCGTACCGGTCGTCCCCTGGTCGATGGCCAGGACCGCGCTCACGCCCGACCTCCCGGCGCGACCACCGGGCTGGCCTCGGCAGCCGCCAGGGCGTCCTTCGCGAACAACGCGGCGAGCGAAGCACCGTACGGCGGCCGGGCCACGCCGCGGTCCGTGACGAGCGCCGTGATCAGCGCTGCCGGCGTCACGTCGAACGCCGGCGCCCACACGTCCACGGTCGGCGGCGCGGTCACCCGGCCGAAGCCCCGCCGGACCTCGTCCGGGTCCCGCTCCTCGATCGGGATGTCGGCGCCGGTGCGCGTGGCCAGATCCACCGTGCTGGACGGGGCCGCAACGTAGAACGGGATCCCGTGGTGCGCGGCCAGCACGGCCAGCCCGTACGTGCCGACCTTGTTCGCGACGTCGCCGTTCGCGGCGATCCGGTCGGCGCCCACGATGACGAGATCGATGCTCCCTGCCGCCATCAGCGCCGCGGCGGCCGAGTCGACGATCAGCGTCACCGGGACCCCCGCGCGGCTCAGCTCCCAGGCGGTCAGTCGGCTCCCCTGGAGGAGCGGGCGGGTCTCGCGGACGTACACCCGGACTCCCCTCCCCTGCTCGTGCGCGAGGTAGACCGCGGCGAGCGCCGTGCCGATCCCGCCCGTGGCCAGCGCGCCGGCGTTGCAGTGCGTGAGGAGCCGCACCACGCCCGCCGGAAACAGGCCCAGCGCGCGCTCGCCGATCCGGCGGCACATCTCGCGGTCCTCGGCGCGGATCCGGTCCGCCTCGCCCCACACCTTGCAGGCGACGACGCCCGGCGCCGCGTCGCGGTGCGCGTCCGCCACCGCCACCAGCCGATCGACCGCCCACGCCAGGTTCACGGCCGTCGGCCGCGCCGCGCGCAGGGTGGCGGCGGCCGCCTCGAGCCGGGCGCGGAACTCCGCCGGCGCGAGCGACGTCGCGTACGCCAGCTCCAGCGCGAGCGCCATCGCCGCCGCCACGCCGATCGCCGGCGCGCCGCGCACGCGCATTTCCCGGATCGCCGTCGCCATCGCGGCGGCGTCCCGGATCGCGATCCAGCGCTCCTCCTCCGGGAGCCGCGTCTGATCGAGCAGCTCGACCGCGCGGGCGTCGGCCGCCCAGCGCACGCTCTCGGGAACGTTCATGGCTGCACCGGCTCCAGTCCGCGGAAGTTGTAGCACCACCCGATCTCGCGCAGGAGCGCCAGCATCCGGACGACGGGGAGGCCCACGACCGCGAGGTAATCGCCGTCGATCCGTTCGACCAGCGTCGCACCGCGGCCCTGGATGCCGTACGCGCCGGCCTTGTCGAGCGGCTCGCCCGTGGCGACGTATCGGCGCGCCGTCGCCTCGTCGAACGGACGGAAGTGCACGTCCACGCCCTCGACGGCGCTGCGCAGCTCGGTCCGCACCCCCGGCGCCCGGCCGCACCGCCCGTCCAGCGGCGTGCGGGCGACCACGGCGATCCCGGTCTCGACGCGGTGCGCCCGCCCCTGGAGGCGCATCAACATGCGTACCGCATCCTCCTCGTCGGCCGGCTTGCCGAGCACCTCACCGTCGACGACGACGACCGTGTCGCTGCCGATCACCACGCCATCCGGCCGCATCGCCGCAACGCGCAACGCCTTCTCCTCGGCGAGGCGGCGAGCGTGCGCGGCGGGCTGCTCGCCTGGCCGGTAGCTCTCGTCGATGTCCGCCGGGAGCACCTCGAAGTCGAGGCCGAGCATCGCAAGGAGCTGCGCCCGGCGCGGCGACTGCGAGGCGAGGATCAGCGTCGGCGCCGACCGATCGGTCATCGTACCGTGCGTGGCACGCCGAGTCGCCTCAGCGCTCGAGGATCAGGGTCACCGGGCCGTCGTTCACCAGCTCGACGTCCATCATCGCGCCGAACTCGCCGGTCTCGACCGGCCCGGGTGCGCGCTCGCGCAGCAGCCCGACGAACCTCTCGTAGAGCGGAACCGCGACCGGCGGCGGCGCGGCGTCGATAAAGCTCGGGCGGCGCCCCTTCCGCGCATCACCGTACAGCGTGAACTGCGAGACCACGAGGAGCCCGCCGGCCACATCCTCGAGGCCGAGGTTCATCTTCCCCTCCGCATCGCCGAACAGCCGCAGGGAGACGACCTTGTCGGCCATCCAGCGGAGCGCCTCCTCGTCATCCCCGACGCGGAAGCCCACCAGAAGCAGGAACCCGCGGCCGATCTCGCCCGCCACCCGCCCGCTGATGGTGACCCGCGCCCTCGAAACCCGCTGAAGCACGACGCGCACGACACCTCGCCCGTGAAGCGCACCTCTCGACCGGTCCCGGAACGGGCGTAACGGTAAGGCGGCCGTCGCGGGGGTGTCAACGAACGGCGGGCCCGTAGCCCCGCTCCACGAGCCTCCGCATCCTCGTGGACGCCCGGCCCGCGCGCCGCCACCGCCCGCCGCCTCGCGCGACCCCACGCCGTATGCGTCGGCCTGGAGCATGCGGGGCCGGCCGCCAGGGTGGCCGTTGCGGCCGACTCGCCACGCCTGCCCGCGCGACCGAGCCGGGACGCGCACGGCGAGACGCAAGTCCCAAGCCGCATAGTTCCATGGATAACAGGGCGATACGCGAGATATACGAGGGGCTCGCCTCCGCCTACGATTGGGCCGAGGGGATCCCCGAAGCGCTCGTCATCCGACGCCTGCGCAGACGGGTCTTCGCCGCGGCGCGAGGCCGGATCCTCGAGGTCGCCGCGGGCACCGGTCGGAACTTCGAGATCCTGCCGGCCGACGCATCCGTCGTGGCGGTGGACCTCACGGAGGCGATGCTGCGGCGGGCGCGGCCGAAGGCGCGCCGGCGAGGGTTGCAGGTGAGCTTCGCGGTGATGGAGGCGGAGGCGCTCGGCTTCCGCGACGGCACGTTCGACACGGTGATATCGTCGCTGTCGACGTGCACGTTCGTCGACCCGGTGGCGGCGCTCCGGGAGATGGCGCGGGTGTGTCGGCCCGGCGGTCGGATCCTGCTGCTGGAGCACGGCCGAAGCAACCGGCGCTGGCTGGGGCGGCTGCAAGACCGGTTCGCGGAGACGCACTACCGCGCGGTGGCGTGCCGCTGGAACCGCGAGCCGGACGCACTGGTTCGGGCGGCCGGGTTGGAGCTGGTCGCGCACACGCGGCACCTGCTGGGGGTGTTCCACGTCATGGAGGCACGCCCCGCCGCCGCATGATGCCGGGCGGCGCGCCGCCCGGCGCGGGGCTACTCGACCGTCACCGACTTGGCCAGGTTGCGCGGCATGTCGACATTGCAACCGCGCATGACGGCCACGTGGTACGCGAGGAGCTGGAGCGGCACCGTCGCGAGCACGGGCGTGAGCGGGTCGATCGTGGCCGGGATCGGAATCAGATGGTCGACCATGCCGTCCAGCTCCAGGTTCCCCTCGGTCACGACGGCGATGATGCGCCCACCGCGCGCCTTCACCTCCTGCACGTTCGACGTGATCTTGCTGTAGACGTTGTCGTTCGGCGCGATCACGACGACGGGCATGTTCTCGTCGATGAGGGCGATCGGCCCGTGCTTCATCTCCGCCGCGGGGAGGCCCTCGGCGTGGATGTAGCTGATCTCCTTGAGCTTGAGGGCGCCCTCGAGGGCGGTCGGGAAGTTGTAGCCGCGGCCGAGGTAGAGGAAGTTCGGCGCGCTCTTGTACGTGCGGGCGATCTCGCGGATGCTGTCGTTCAGCCCGAGCACCTGTTCGACCTGCTCGGGGAGGCGACGCAGCGCGGCCACGATCTCGCGGCCCTGGAGCACGGAGAGGTTGCGCAGGCGGCCGAGCAGGAGCGTGAACAGCGCCAGCGCCACGACCTGGCTCGTGAACGCCTTCGTCGAGGCGACGCCGATCTCCGGGCCCGCGTGCAGGTAGATGCCGAAGTCGGACTCGCGCGCGATGGTCGAGCCGACGACGTTGACGATCCCCATCACGCGCGCCCCCCGCCGCCGCGCCTCACGCATGGCCGCGAGCGTATCCGCGGTCTCCCCGGACTGGCTGATCGCGATCACCAACGTGTTCTCGTCGACCACCGGGTTGCGGTAGCGGAACTCGGACGCGTACTCGACCTCGGCCGGCAGCCGCGCCAGCTCCTCGAGCATGTAGCCGCCGAGCAGCCCCGCGTGCCACGAGGTGCCGCAGCCCGTGATGATGATGCGTTGGATCGACTTCAGCTCGGCGGGCGAGATCGTGACGCCGCCCAGCTTCGCGGTGCCTTCCTCGTCGAGGAGCCGGCCGCGCATGGTGTTCCGCAACGTCTCCGGCTGCTCGACGATCTCCTTCAGCATGAAGTGCTCGAAGCCGCCCTTCTCGATGGCCTCGAGGTCCCACTCGATCTCGCGGACCTCCTTGTCCACCGAGCGGCCGTCGAGCTTGAAGGTCTCGTAGCCGTCCCGCGTCAGCACGGCCATCTCGCCGTCGTCGAGGTAGACCACCTGGCGGGTCTGCGCGAGGACGGCCGCCACGTCGCTGGCGATGTAGTACTCGCCGTCGCGCCCGATCCCGATGAGGAGTGGGCTCCCCTTGCGCGCGGCCACCAGCGTGCCCGGGTCGCGGCTGCTCATGATGGCGAGGCCGAAGGCGCCCTCCACCTGGCGCAGCGCCGCGCGCACGGCGTCCTCCAGCTTCCCGTCCCACGCCTCCTCGATCAGGTGCGCGACGACCTCGGTGTCCGTCTCGCTCGCGAACCGGTGGCCGAGCGACTCGAGCTTCGTCCGCAGCACGCCCGCGTTTTCGATGATCCCGTTGTGGGCCACCGCGATCTCGCCCGTGCAATCGGTGTGCGGGTGGGCGTTCTGCGTGTTCGGCGGGCCGTGCGTGGCCCAGCGCGTGTGCGCGATCCCCACCGAGCCGTGCGGCGCCTCACCGTTGCCCAGGAGCTTCTCGAGCGCGGTGATCTTCCCGGCCGTCTTGCGCGTCTCGAGGTGACCGTCCTCGAGGACGGTCACGCCGGCGGAGTCGTAGCCGCGGTACTCGAGCCGCTTCAGCCCCTCGACGAGGAGCGGGACCGAGTTGCGGTCGCCGATGTAGCCCACGATTCCACACATGGCGTCGCTTCCGTCTCCGACTGGGAGTCCCTGACCAGGGGGCTCTCACCCCTGGAACGGTGTGCAATTCCCCGGCCGCCGTACGGGGCGAGCCTAGCGCGCCAACGCCTCGCGCGCGGCGACGACGAGCTGGCGCGCCTCCGACTCCGACGGCGCCTCGGCGATGATGCGCAGGATCGGCTCGGTGCCTGACGCGCGCAGGTGCACCCACTTGCCCTCGGCCGGCCAGTTCAGGCGCAGTCCGTCCTGCCGGTCGGCCTCCGGCGCGCCGAGCGCCCGCTCGAGCGTCGCGTAGGCCGCCTCCAGGTCGCCGGCGTCCCGCGGCAGCTTGTCCTTCACGATGCGGTACGGCCGGAACTGCGCGACGATCTCGTCGACGGGCCGCCCGACCTCGAGCACGAGCTGGAGCACGAGCGACGCCGCGACCGCGGAATCACGGGTGAGGTGCACGTCCGGGAGGATGACGCCGCCGTTGCCCTCCCCGCCGATCACCGCGCGCTCCGCCTGCATCGCGCGGGCGACGTTGATCTCGCCGACGGGGGCGCGGCGGAACGGCACGCCGGCGGCCGCAGCGACATCCTCGACCACGCGCGAGGTGGACAGGTTCGTGACGACCGGCCCCTTCCGGTGCCGCAGGACGAGCCGCGCGGCGAGCGCCAGCGTGAAGTCCTCGCCGATCGCGCGGCCGCCGTTGCCGACCAGCGAGAGGCGGTCGGCATCGGGATCCGTCGCCATGCCGATGTCCGCGCCGGACTCGCGGACCAGGCGCTCGAGCTCGCCGAGGTTCTCCGCCACCGGCTCCGGCGCGCGCGGGAACCGGCCGTCCGGCTCGAGGTTGATCCCGATCACCTCGCAGCCGAGGCGCTCCAGGAGGCGTGGCAGAAGCACGGCGCCGGCGCCGCGGATGCAGTCGAGGGCCACCCGGAAGCGACGCCTGCGCAGCCCGTCGATGTCGAGATAGGGAATGCCGAGCACGGCCTCGAGGTGCCGGCCGACCGCGTCCTCGCGGTGCTGCACGCGCCCGAGCCCGTCCCACGCGGCGCGCGGGATCGGGCGGGCGTCCAGGAACTCGAGCATCCGCGCCGCCTGCCCGCCGTCCAGAAACATCCCCTCCGCGGAGGCGAACTTGAGCGCGTTCCACTCGACGGGATTGTGGCTGGCGGTCACGACGATCGCGCCATCCGCCTCCTCGCCGCGGATCGCGAAGAGCGTCGTCGGCGTCGGGGCCAGGCCGATCTCGACGACGTCGCAGCCGACGGACTCGAGCGCCGCCGAGACGGCGCGCGCGAACATCGGCCCCGAGGTCCGCGAGTCGCGCCCGAGCACCACGCGCGGGCGGCGCCCGCCCACGGCCTCACGCAGGTGGGCGCCGTAGGCGGCCGCGAAGCGCGCCACGATCTCCGGCGTGAGCGCCTCGCCCACGCGGCCGCGCACGCCGGAAACGCTGACCATCAGGTCCTTCGGTAGATCGAACGCCATTCATCGCTCCTGAGTCGTGCCGGATCGGGCCAGGGGACGCCGCTCGGCTGGCAAGAATCGTGACGCTACGATGCGCCGGCCGTCACGAGGCCGTCGACAGGTCGGGCTCGAGGAGGGCAAGGAGCGCGTCCGGGTTATCGGCGTTGACCCAGTGGCCGCCGGCCACCCGGTGCAGGAAGACGCGGCCGCTGCCGCGCCCGGCCGCCTCGATCCGCGCGGCGGCCGCGTCCGTCAGGATCGAGGACGCCTCGGCCTTCACGAAGTGGATCGACAGTCCCGGCGGCGGGTCCTCGACGACATCCCAGGCGTCCGTCCGGGCAAAGTCGCGCAGCAGCTCCTCCATCGCGTCGAGGTCGATGCGCCAGCGGTAGGCCTCCCCCTCCCAGATCAGGTTGCTCGAGACCCACTGCGCGATCGGAGGCTCGATGCCGTGCGCCTGAAGCGCTTCCACGGCGGCGGTGCGCGACGGGAACGGGCCGGGCAGGCGTCGCAGCATGTGCAGCATCTGCCACGCGCTCCCGCGCTCGCCGCCCGCCTCCGGCGTGGAATCCACCACCCAGAGCCGGCGCAGCCCGGCGCTCGCGGCGTGGCGCCGGGCGAAGACCAGCGCCACCTTCCCGCCGAACGAGTGGCCGAGCAGCGCGGTGGCCGGCGGCCCGGCGCCGACCAGCGCCGCCACGTCCTCGGCCGCCGCCTCCAGCGTGTGCGGCGGCTCGAAGCCGCGCGATTCGCCGTGCTCCCGCAGATCCACCAGCACGGCGCCCCAGCCCGGGACGTCGCGCACGATGCGCCGCGCGATCGAGCCCCAGTTGCGCCCCGCGCCGTAGATCCCGTGAAGCATGTAAATGAAGTGGCCGGGCGTCGCGCCCGGCATCACCACCCGCTCGTGGGACAGGATCCGACCCACTCGCCCTCCTCCCGCCGCGCCCGCGCGGCGTTGCCGTCGAGCCCCGCGAACGTCTATTATCGGCCGATATTTTGGCCCGGGTGAGCCCCGCCGACCGGCGGACGCCGGGCCGCTCCCGTCTCGCAATCGCCGAGCCGCCCCGATGAGCAACCGCGACTACCGCTTCGCCACCCGCGCAATCCACGCCGGCCAGACTCCGGATCCGACCAGCGGCGCGATCATGCCGCCGATCTATCAGACCTCCACCTACGTGCAGGAGGCGCTCGGCCGGCCGCGCGGCGGCCACGAGTACGCGCGCGTCACGAATCCGACGCGGACCGCGCTCGAGGAGAACATCGCCTCGCTCGAGGGCGCGCGCTACGGTGCGGCATTCGCCAGCGGCCTCGCCGCGATCGAGGCGCTCGTGAAACGCCTGTCGACCGGCGACCACGTCATCTACGAGGAGAACGTCTACGGCGGCACGCACCGGATGTTCCAGCAGGTCTTCGCGAAGCTGGGCATCGAGTTCACCGCGGTGGACACGCGCGACCCCGAGAACGTGCGTCGCGCGCTGCGGCCCTCGACGCGGCTCGTGCACATCGAGACGCCGACGAACCCGATGATGCGGGTCGTGGACATCCGCGCCATCGCGGACATCGCGCGCGAGGCCGGCGCCCACCTCTGCGTCGACAATACCTTCGCCTCGCCCTACAACCAGCAGCCGCTGGCGCTCGGTGCCACGATCGTCATGCACTCGACGACGAAGTACCTGAACGGGCACTCGGACGTCATCGGCGGGATCGTCGTCACCAACGACGAGCAGGTGGCCGAGGACCTCCACTTCATGCAGAAGGCGACGGGCGGCGTGCCGGGTCCCATGGACTGCTGGCTGGTGCTGCGCGGCACGAAGACGCTCGCCGTGCGCATGGAGGCGCACAACCGCAACGGGCTCCTCGTGGCGCGGTACCTGGCGGAGCACCCCGCGGTGCGGGCGGTCTACTACCCGGGCCTTCCGGAGAGCCCGGATCACGAGCTGGCGCGGAAGCAGATGCGCGGCTTCACGGGGATGGTCAGCATCGACGTCGGCACGCTCGAGCGGGCGCGGCGGCTCCTGGAAGGCACGCGGTTGTTCGCGCTCGCGGAGAGCCTGGGCGGCGTCGAGTCGCTCATCAACCACCCGGCCACGATGACGCACGCGTCGGTGCCCGCCGAGCTGCGCGAGCGGATGGGGATCGGCGACGGGCTCGTGCGGCTCTCGGTGGGGATCGAGGATCCGGACGACCTCATCGAGGATCTCGATCGGGCCCTCGCGGCGTTGTAGAGAGGAGGAAAGAAGCTCCAGGGCGCGCGCGCCGGGCCCGCGTTGACACCCCGCGCGAGCGCGACCTAGCTTCTCCGGCCCGGCGCCCGCACGTGCGCGCCGGGGCAAGCGCGGATCCGTGGGGGGTGGCGATGGCGTTCTTGCCGCTGCGGCAGGTCGACATGACGGAGCCGGCGCGCCGGCTCTACGACCGCTGGCTCGGGGAGCTGGCGGAGGAGCTGGCGGACGAGGGGACGGACCGCAACGAGCTGTGCCGTCGCGTCCTGACCGACCTCTATTACCCGCAATACCGCGACGCGGACCCGGCGGAGCTGCCGCTCGCCACGCAGGTGGCGCTGCTCCAGATGGACCCCCGCAACATCACGCTCGAGCCCGAGTACTACGCCGACATCGATCCGGAGCGCTACTACCGCGTCAAGCCGCTGCTCTGGCTCTGGGAGATGTTCGACAAGAGCCCGCTGGGCGAGAACGTCCATCTCGGCGTCAAGTTCCGCCGCGTGCTCGCGCAGCACATCTTCCGCCGCTGCGGCCGCAACTTCAAGGCGTTCCACTTCGTCAAGTTCTCCTACGGCTACAACATGGAGGTAGGCGACGACGTCGTCGTCCACCGGCACGTGCTCCTCGACGATCGCGGCGGCATCGTGCTCGGCAACCGCGTCTCGATCGCCGACTACGCCAACATCTACAGCCACACGCACGCGCTCGCCGACGGCCGCGACGTCGACTGCCCCGTGACGGTGCTCGGCGATGGCGTGCGGGTGACCTACCACGCGACCGTGCTCGCCGGCGTACACCTGGCGCCCGACTCGATGGTCGGCGCGCTCGCGGTGGCGACGAAGGACGTCGACTCCGGCGAGGTCGCGCTCGGGATCCCGGCCGTGCCGAAGCTGCGCAAGCCGGCGCCGGAGGCGCGCCCGAAGCACCCCGTCACGGTCGATCCGCTGGCGGACGCGCCCGCGTGATCCCGGAGTGGGCGAGTGGGTGAGCGGGGGAGTGGGAGAAGCGGCCATCCCTCACTTCTCCCCTCCCCCGCTCGTCCGTTCCGTCCCCGCGGCGAGACGCTTCCCGGTCAACCGCGCCGGGCGGGCGCCCGGTTGCGGATCTTCGCCGCGGGCCCCCCCCCCCCCCCCCCCGCGCGCGGCCGCCGCCGCCCGGGCCCGCCCCCCCCCCCCCGGTGCCGCCCC
>JADGGV010000665.1 GCA_019689775.1 Gemmatimonadota bacterium | reverse complement strand
CCTCCCGCGCCACCCACGAAATTCTCGCATCTCTCCCACCCCCAGAAGGAGCCATTCGCCGCATGCGCAGCCCCCGGACTCCGCTCCTCGCCATCCTGGCCGCCGCCGCCCTCGGCGCGAGCCCGGCCGCCGCCCAGGCGCCGGCCCCGCTCCCGCCCGAGCGGCAGCTCGCCCACGACATCTACAAGGAGCTCATCGAGATCAACACGACCAACAGCGTCGGCGACAACACCGCGGCCGCCCGCGCCATGGCGAAGCGCCTCGTCGACGCCGGCTTCCCCGCCGCCGACGTCCAGGTGCTGGTCCCCGACAACCCGAGGAAGGGCAATCTGGTCGCGCGACTCCGCGGCAAGCCCGGCACGAAGAAGCCGATCCTCCTCCTCGCCCACCTCGACGTCGTCGAGGCGAACAAGGAGGATTGGTCCAACGACCTCGACCCGTTCCGGCTCACCGAGCGCGACGGCTACTTCTACGGGCGCGGCACCTCCGACGACAAGGCGATGGCCGCGATCTGGGTGGCCAACCTGATCCGCTTCAAGAAGGAGGGCTACGTCCCGGACCGCGACATCGTCGTGGCGCTGACCGCGGACGAGGAGGGCGGCTGCTGCAATGGCGTGCACTGGCTGCTGGAGAACCACCCCGACCTCGTCGACGTCGAGTTCGGGCTGAACGAGGGCGGCGGCGGCGAGCTGCGCCAGGGGAAGCACGTCACCAACAAGGTGGGCACCGCCGAGAAGGTTTACCAGGACTTCACGCTCGAGGTCACGAACCCGGGCGGCCACTCCTCCGTGCCCAAGAAGGACAACGCCATCTACGCCCTCGCCGCCGGGCTCTCGAGGATCGCCGCGTTCAGCTTCCCGCCGCAGCTCAACGAGACGACGAAGGCGTTCTTCGACCGCATGGGCGACATCGAGGGCGGGCAGACCGGCGCGGACATGAAGGCCGCGGCCCGCGGCGATCGGGCCGCCATGGCGCGCCTCTCCGAGACGCCGCTCTACAACTCGATGCTCCGTACGACGTGCGTCGCCACCATGCTCTCCGGCGGCCACGCGCCCAACGCGCTCCCGCAGCGCGCGACGGCGAACGTGAACTGCCGCATGTTCCCGGGCACGGACCCCAAGGAGGTCCTGGCCACGCTCGAGCGCGTCGTCGCCGACACCTCTATCAAGATCACCCCGGTCGACACGGCCAAGCCCAGCCCGCCCTCGCCGCTGCGCCCCGACATCTTCGGCCCGATCGAGAAGATCACGAAGGAGATGTGGCCCGGCACCGTCGTCGTGCCAACCATGGGCACCGGCGCCACCGACGGGCTCTACTTCCGCCAGCGGGGGATCCCCGTCTACGGCGTCTCCGGCCTCTTCACCGAGCAGGGCGACGGCCGCGCCCACGGCCGCGACGAGCGCGTCGCGGTCAAGTCCTTCTACGACGCCGAGGAGTTCCTCTACCGGCTCGTGAAGGCGCTCACCGGCGGCAAGCCCTCGTCCGCCGCCGCCGACGCCCGGTAGCCCCGCCTCGCCGCCCCCGGCGCCCCCCCGCGCCCGGCGCGCGCCCGTCGGCCCCCCCCCCCCCCGGCCCCACCCCCCCGCGCGGGGCGGGGCCCCCGGGGCCCCCGGCCCCGCGACGTTGCGCTACCCGCCGCGACGGCCCAACACCGCGGCCGTCTTCCTCTCCTGACCGTCGCGCAGGAACCGGATCTCCACGCGCTCGCCCGGCCGGTGCGCCCGGAGCGCATCCGTCATCGCCTGGAGGTCCGTCACGTCGAACTCGGCGATCCCCACGATCACATCCCCGGCCTTCAGCCCCGCCACGTCCGCCGGGGAGCCGCCCGTCACGGCGGAGAGCCGAACGCCCCGCTCCACCGGCGTGAAGTCCGGTACCGTGCCCAGGTAGGCGCCGTAGCCGCCGCCGCTCGACTGCGTCGGGGGCGCCCCCACCCCCCGCGCCGCCGCCAGCGCCTGCGCGCGGCCGGCCAC
>JADGGV010000664.1 GCA_019689775.1 Gemmatimonadota bacterium | reverse complement strand
CGGGCCCCTCAGCAGGAGATCGCCCATGGCCACCTCCACCGGCCCCCTCGACGCCGATCTCGCCCGAACCCCCGCCACCTACGCCCCGCTGACGCCGCTCGGCTTCCTCGACTGGAGCGCCGACGTGCTCCCCGACCGGACCGCCGTCGCGCACGGCGAGCGACGCTTCACCTGGCGCGAGACGCGCGAGCGCTGCCGCCGTCTCGCCTCCGCGCTCGCCGGCCGCGGCATCGGCCGCGGCGACACCGTCGCCGCGCTGCTCGCGAACACGCCCGAGCTGTACGAGTGCCACTTCGCGATCCCGATGACCGGCGCGGTGCTGAACGTGTTGAACCCGCACCTCGACCCGGACACGCTCGCGTTCATGCTGGGCCACGGCGAGGCGAAGGTGCTGATCACGGACCGGGAGTTCTCGCCCACCGTCTCGCGGACGCTGGCCGCGCTCGCGCCGCGCCCGCTCGTCATCGACGTCGTCGACCCGGAGTACACCGGCCCGGGCGAGCGGCTCGGCGATGCGAGCTACGAGGCCGTCGTCGCCGCCGGCGACCCGGAGCACGCCTGGAGCCCGCCCGCCGACGAATGGGACGCGATCGCGCTCGTCTACACGGCCGGCGCCACCGCCGACCCGAAGGGCGTCGTCCACCACCATCGCGGCGCCTACCTGAGCGCGCTGGCCAACGTCCTGACCTGGGGCATTCCCCGCGGCGCCGTCTATCTCTGGACGCTGCCGATGTTCGACTGCAACGGCTGGTGCTTTCCGTGGAGCATCGCCGCCGTGGGCGGCACGAACGTCTGCCTGCGCCGGCCGGACCCCGCCACCGTCTTTCGGCTGATCCGCGAGCATCGCGTCACGCACTACGCCGGCGCGCCGACCCTCCACGACGCACTCCTCGCCACGCCGCCGGCACTGCGCGAGGGGATCGCGCACACCGTGCACGCGCTCGTCGTCGGCGCCGCGCCGCCGCCCGCGCTGATCGAGGGGCTCGAGCGCATCGGCTTCGCGCCGTCGCACGCCTACGGTCTGACGGAGGCGTACGGCGCGGCGGCGGTGTGCCTGCCCCGCGACGAATGGCGCGAGCTGGCGCCGCGTGAGCGCGCGCTCCTGCTCGGCCGCCAGGGCGTGCGCCGCGCCCTCCAGGACGCCGTGGACGTGCTCGACCCCGCCACGCGACGGCCCGTCCCGCGCGATGGCCGGACGGTCGGCGAGATCATGATCCGGGGGAACAGCACGATGAAGGGGTACCTGCGCGACCCCGCGGCCACGCAGCACGCGCTCGACGGCGGCTGGCTCCACACCGGCGACCTCGCCGTCGTGCACCCGGACGGGCACATCAAGCTCCACGACGGCGCGACGGACGTCATCGTCTCCGGCGGCGAGCGCATCTCGTCGCTCGGGGTCGAGGAGGCGCTGCACGGGCACCCCGCGGTGGCGGCCGCCGCCGTCGTCGCCCAGCCGGACCCGACGCTCGGCCAGAGCCCGTGCGCGTTCGTGGAGCTGCGCCCGGGCGCCGCCGCGACGGAGGCGGAGCTGACCGAGCACTGCCGCCGCCAGCTCACCGCCATCGAGGTGCCGAAGACGATCGTCCTCGGGGCGCTACCCAGGACGTCGACGGGGAAGGTACGGAAGCACGTGCTGCGCGAGGTCGCGCGGTCGGCGGCGACGGTCGAGGCGGAGTAGGCGTCGCGTCCGCCGCCACGGATCCCTCCGGGCGGCGCGCTCGGGCGGAGGGCGCGCCGAGTCGGCCGTTGCCGGCAGGGCGGGTCCACCGGTCCGAACGAGGTGATCGACGCCGGTGGCGCCGCGCGCGCCGAGCCCGGCCCGTACCAGCCCGCCACCTCCGAGCACGCAACGGCGATAGGCAGTTTATGCCCATGCTCCGTTGCCGCCCCTCCCGTTATATTTGACATTTCCATCCCGGCCAGCATCTATCGCGGTGACCCGTCGAGCCCCCTGACGCGGCGACAACCCGTACTACTATCAC
>JADGGV010000663.1 GCA_019689775.1 Gemmatimonadota bacterium | reverse complement strand
CCCTCACCCCGCCCACTCGTCCCACTCCACCACGGGCACCTGAAGCGCCCTCTCCCTATCCAAATCCAACGTCCCGACGTGCAGCGCCAGCGGCGACTGCACCCACTTGAAGATCGACCGGCTGAACATCCCCGCGAAGCGCTCGGCCCACTGGCGCAACCTCGCCTCATCCTCCCCCGGGAACGCCGCGGCGAGGGCCCGCGCCACCTCCGCGGGCGCCAGCTTCTCGCCGGCGTAGAGGTAGAGGCACGCATCCAACACCGGGAACGGCATCAACTCCGCCTCCGCCGCCTGCTCGGCGGCCAGCTCCGGCCCCGGCTCGGTCGCCAGGCACTCGCGGATCCCCTCGAAGCCGTAGCGCGCGTGGAGGTGCTCGAGCAGCGCGACGACGACCGTCTTCGGCACGTTCGCGATCACCGACAGCGCGCCCTCGAGGTCGCCGCCGACCGTCGTGTAGCCGACGGCCTTCTCGCTCATGTCGCCGGTCTGGAGGAAGAGCGCGCCCGCCGTGTTCGCCCAGTTCCACATCCGCGCCGCGCGGATCCGCGCCTGGATGTTCTGGAGCGTGACCGCGTCCGGCTCCGCGCCGGCGAGCATCGCCCGCGCCGCCTCCGTCTCCCTCTCGAACGCGTCCTCGATGGGCACGACCCGCAGCGGCACGCCGATCTCCCGGCAGATCGTCTGCGCCGCGCCACGCGTGCCCGCCGCCGAGAAGCGCGTCGGCATGTAGAACGCCGTGAGCACGGCGGCGACGTCGTCGCCTCCCGCCACCCGCTTCGCCGCCAGCCAGGCGACCAGCAGCGTGAGCATCGAGTCCCGGCCGCCCGAGAGCGCGACGCCGATGGAGCGGAACGCGCGCGACTTCCGGTAGTAATCGACCACGCCCAGCGTGAGCGCCTCGAGCAGGTCGTCCAGCACTTCCTCGCGCGGCGACGGCGGGCTCTCGGCCGGCGGCAGGAAGAACGATTCACCCGGGGCGACGGGGTAGGGAAGCGCACTCCGCTCCGCGGTCGGCGCCTCGCTCCGCCGCACCGGCACGGGCCGGCCGGTGCGTTGGAACGCCTCCCAGTCCGAGCGCCACGTCGTGTTCTCGACCCGCAGCCGCCGCGTCCGGTCCAGGTCCACGATGCAGGTGGCGAACCCCTCGCGGAAGCGCGGCGCCTCCAGCACCCGCCGCCCGTTCTGGAAGACGTAGCCGCCGCCGTCGAACACGAGCCCGTCCTGCCCGCCGACCCGGTTCACGTACACGAGCGTCGCCTGGTTGTCCGCCGACCGCGTCGCCAGCATCTCGCGCCGCGTCCCCACCACACCCACCCGGTACGGCGACGCCGAGATGTTCACGACCAGCTCCGCGCCGCTGAAGCATCGCCGCCGCATCGGCCCGTCCGGCGACCACGCATCCTCGCACACCTCCACCGCCAGCACGCCGAAGTCGAACCCGAAGAGCTGGTCCCCCAGCGGCACGCCCTCCGCCTCCAGCGCCAGGTACGGCGCGCCCCGCGAGAACGTCCGCGCCTCGTAGAACACGTTGTACGTCGGCAGCTTCTCCTTCGGCACGAGCCCCAGGATCCGCCCGCCGTGCACCACCGCGGCCACGTTGAACAGGGCGCCGTCCACCCCGATCGTCAGGCCCAGCACGAACACCGTCCGGTGCGACGCCGTCGCCGCCGCGAACCGCTCCAGCTCCGCCCGCTGCGCCGCCACGAACGCCCGCCACTGCACCAGGTCCTCGGGCGGGTAGCCCCCGAGGCTCTGCTCCGGGAAGCACCCCACCGTCACCTCCTCCGCCGCCATGGCCGCGGCCAGCGCGAGCAGGGCGTCCGTGTTCGAGCGCACCGCCCCCACCGTCGGGTTCGTGCTGGCGACGCCGAGCTTCACGAGCCGCATCCCGTCTCCCTCCATCGTGGACGAACGACGCCCCTCCGGTCGCGACTCCTATATCTGTCTATTATACACAAAATACGCAGCCGACGATAAGCAGTTTGTTA
>JADGGV010000662.1 GCA_019689775.1 Gemmatimonadota bacterium | reverse complement strand
CCCGCCGCCTCCGCCGCCCGCCCGCGCTCGAGCAGCTCCCGCCACGTCAGCACCCGCTCGCCGTCCGTCGGCGCGTCGTCGAAGACGATCGCCCGCTCCAACCCCGGCAGCTCCGCCCAGACCTCCCGCACCTTCGCCAACTGCTCCGGCGTCGACACGAAGATCGCCCGCGCGCCCGAGTCCCGCAGCACGAACGCCGCCTGGTGCGCCGGCAGCGTCGCGTAGATCGGCACGTCCAGCGCGCCGATGCACAGCGCGGCGTAGTCCGCGAGCGCCCACTCCGGCCGGTTCTCCGACAGCAGCGCGACCCGGTCGCCGCGCCGCACGCCCAGCGACTCCAGCCCCAGAGCCGCCCGCCGCACGTCCTCCAGGATCCGCGCGTGCGAGATCGAATGCCACGCCCCGCCGCCATCCCGCCAGCGCAGCGCGTCGGCCTTGCCGAATCTCTCGATCGTGCGGAAGAAGAGCGCGGTCAGCGTCCCGCGCGGCAGGTCGGCCGGCGCGGCCACGTACCGGAGTGACGTCGTTCCCGTGGCCATGTCGCTCCCTCTCGTCGGCCGGGGCGCCGCGCGCCTACTCGAGCACCACGTCCGTGGCCACCTCGATGTCCCCGCGCAGCGAGTGCAGGACGCTACAGTACTTCTCGTGCGACAGCGCCACGGCCCGCCTCAGCTTCGACTCCGCCTCGGCCGGAACGCCTCGCACCCGGTACTCCAGGCGGATCCGCGTGTAGCGCCGCGGCGGCTCCGGCCGCCGGTCCCCGTCCACCTTCACCTCCAGCGCCGCCAGCGGCACGCGCATCTTCTCGAGGATCTCGACCACGTCCGCCGCCGTGCACGCCGCCAACGACACCGCCAGCAGGTTCACCGGCGACGTCGCCTGCCGGCCGTTGCCATCCACCTCCGTCACCGGCCCGCCCACCGCGCCGCCCGCGAAGCGCAGCCCTTCCCCCAGCCAACGCACCGTCACGTCGACGTCCGCCATCACGCACCGCCCGGCTCCGAGGCGCTCGCCTCCAGCTCCGCCAACGTCTCGCGCGCGTGCTCGACGTGCGCCCGCGCCTCGGGCCCCTCCGGCGGGCGCGCCAGGAACGCCCGCAGATGCGGGACCGCCTCCGCCACGCGCCCTTCCCGCAGCAGCAGGAACGCCAGCCCGTAGTGCGCCCCCGACGCCTCCGGATCCCGCTCCAGCACGCCGCGGTACGCCCGCACCGCCTCGTCCGTCAGGCCGATGCGCGTGTACGCGATCGCGATCTGCTGCGCCGTCGCCTGGTCGTTCGGGTTGTCCCGCAGCGCCAGGCGGAACGACGTCACGGCCTCGTGGTACTGCCCCGCCTGCATCAACTCGAGCCCTTCGCGGTAATAGTCGACCTTTTCCTCGTCTCGCGAGCCGAACAGCTTCTTCCAGAAGGCCATGGGTAAGTCGTCCAGGGCGGGATTCACGCCGTGTCGGGGGCGCCGCGTCTACCGAACAGAATAGGGGACCGCGAGCACCGGATGCAATCGGGCGCGCCCGCGTCAGCCGCGCGCCGCCCAGCCGGCCACCACCGTCTCGCCCTCCTGCGCGAGCACGCGCAGGCCGGCCGCGCCGAGGCGCGCCGCCGCGTCGGCCGGCGCGCCCTCCACCACCAGGCGCCCCATCGGATTGAGCACCCGCGCACCCTCCTCCAGCAGGCTCGAGGCCGCGTCGCCCGAGAGCGCCACGCCGCGCAGCGTCCGGTCGTGGAACGGCAGGCCGCTCGCCGCCATCCGGCTCACGCCCGCCTCCTCCGGCCACGGCGCCAGCCCCGCGTGGACCCCCACGACCTCCGCATCCTCGACCAGCGCCGCCATGGCCGGCGCGTGGCGCGCCGCCGGACCGACCACGAGCGAGAACCCTCGCCCCACCCCCCTCTCCATCCCCATCAGCGCCGCGAGCCGGAGCGCCGCCGGGTCCCCCGCAGGCTCCCGCGGCAGCGCCCCCGCCCCGCGCGGCGGCGCCGGCGGCGGCCGCACGTCCGCGAAGCCGCC
>JADGGV010000661.1 GCA_019689775.1 Gemmatimonadota bacterium | reverse complement strand
GCGTGGCACCGCTCGTCGTCGGCGGTGAACTGGGTGCTCGGGTGGGAGGGGGGTGCGGCGTGAGCGTCTGGTCGGACGTCGCCGAGCGCCTGCGCGCGCTGGTGTTCCGCTCGCGCGAGGAGCGGGAGCTGGAGGAGGAGGTGGCGTTCCACCTCGAGAGGGAGGCGGCGCGGAACGTCCGCGACGGGATGAGCCCGGAGGAGGCGCGACGGCGGGCGCTGCTCGCGTTCGGCGGCGCGGAGCGGACGAAGGAGGCCGTGCGCGACGCCCGCGGCACCCGCGGGATCGAGGAGTTCGCGCGGGACCTGCGTCATGCGCTGCGGCAGCTCGGCCGGAACCGCGGCTTTACGGCGGTCGCGGTACTCACGCTGGGGCTCGGCATCGGCGCGAGCACGGCGGTGTTCAGCGTGGTGGACGTGGCGCTGCTGCGGCCGCTGCCGTTCCGGGAGCCGGCGCGCCTGGTGGCGGTGGGGTCGAGTCCGCCGGGGGGCGACGGGGGCATCTCCGTCGCCCGCTGGCCGGCATACCAGGAGTGGACGGAGAGTCCGGCCTTCGAGTCCATGGGCGCGTACATGTTCACGTTCCTGATGGTGTCGGGGGGCTCGGAGCCGGTGCTGACCGAGGCGCTGGGGATCTCCGCGTCGCTGCTGCCGACGCTGGGCGTGCGGCCGGTGCTGGGGCGAGGCTTCACGCCGGAGGACGACCGGCCGGGTGGGCCGCCGCGGGTGATGCTCGACTACGGGCTCTGGCAGCGCGTCTTCGGCGGCGATCCGACGATCGTGGGGCGGACGATCCGGGTGGGTGGGGCACCGCACGAGGTGGTGGGCGTGCTCCCGGCGGGGTTCGCGTTTCCGCCCGCGCTGCACGTGCAGAACGAGTGGATGACGTGGCGCACGGGCGTCTACGTGAACGTGGGGACGATCGGCGGCCTGAACGAGGAGCCCAAATTCCTGGTGATCGGCCGGCTCGCGCCGGGCGTGACGCCGGAGGCGGCCGCGGCGGAGCTGTCCACGCGCCTGGCAGGGCAGGCGGAGCGCGGGCTCGTCGCGCAGGGTACGTCGGCGCGCGTCGAGTCGTTGCGGGAGCAGATCGTGGCGCCGCTGCGCCCGGAGCTGCTGGCGTTCCTCGTCGCCGTCGGCGTGGTGCTGCTGGTCGCGTGCGTGAACATCGCGGCGCTGCTGCTGGCGCGGCTTGCGGCGCGCGAGCAGGAGCTGGCGGTGCGCGCGGCGCTGGGCGCCGGCCGCGGGCGGATCGTGCGACAGCTCCTGACCGAGAGCCTGGTGCTGGCCGCCGGCGGGGGCGTGGTCGGCGCGCTCTTCGCCTGGGCGGGGCTGAAGGCGCTGCTCGCGGCGGCGCCGGCGGAGCTGCCGCGCATCCACGAGGCGGGGGTGGACCCGCGCATGCTCGCGTTCGCGCTGGGGCTCTCGCTCCTGACCGGGTTGCTCTGCGGGCTGGCCCCGGCGCTCCGTGCCGGGCGGGCGGACCTGCGCGGCGCGCTGGCGTCCGGCCGCGGGCTGGCTGGCGAACGCGGGACGCGGCGCGCGCACGGGGTGCTGGTCGCGCTCGAGGTCGGGCTGGCCGTCACGCTCCTCGTCGGCGGGGGGCTGCTGCTGCGCAGCCTCCGCGAGCTGCTGCGGGTGGACCTCGGCTTCGAGGCGAGGCGGCTGCTGACGCTGGACGTCATGCTCCCGCCAGACCGCTACCCGGAGCGGCTGGACGCGGCGCGCTTCCTGGACGAGGCTCGGCGTCGCCTGGGCGCGCTCCGGGGCGTGCAGGGCGTGGGCGCGATCGACCGCCTCCCGCTCGGCCCGTCCTTCAGCCGCACGGCTGTGTGGATCCTCGGCCGCCCCAGGCCGCGCCCGGGGGAGGGGCCGGTGGCGCTGAACGCGACGGTCGCGGCGGGCTACTTCGACGCGATCCGCATCCCGGTCGTGGAGGGGCGGGGGTTCAACGCGCGCGACGGGGCCGACGCGCCGGGCGTGGTCGTGATCCAGTGTCTTATAAACAACTCCGAGCCCAAGCCAACCT
>JADGGV010000660.1 GCA_019689775.1 Gemmatimonadota bacterium | reverse complement strand
GGATGGGTTGGCGGGTGCGGGCCGGGTTCGCGGCCGCGGGATGGGTTCGCGGGCGCGGGCGGCGCCCGGGTCGCCTGGCGGATCGTCCCGTCCGACTGGTCCAGCGCGTCGCGAGGCGCGGGGACGGGGTCCGCTCCGGGGACGCCGCCGGGGCGTGCCTCGGTACACAAAATGCCCTATCGGCGCGGCCCAACGACAACCGCGAGGAGGGGCTATGCTCGGGCTGATGGCTCGGGGCGCCGTCGTGCGGGCCGGAGCGGTCGTACTGGTCCTGTGCGCCGGTGCCTGTAGGGAGCGGAAGGAGCAGCCGGCGGCCGGAGCCCGAGGCGCGCGGGAGACCGACGCGGCGCTGGTCCGGGCGATGGCCGATTCCACGCAGTGGGTGTCGTACGGGCGCGATCAGACGAACCAGCGCTACTCGCCGCTGACGCAGATCACGACCTCGAACGTGGCGCAGCTCCAGCCAGTCTGGACGTACCACACGGGGATCGCGAAGGCGTTCGAGGCGAGCCCGGTCGTCGTCGACGGGGTCATGTACGTGTCGACGTCGCTGAACCACGTTGTCGCGCTCGACGCGGCCACCGGGCGGAAGCGCTGGGAGTACGCGCCGACGCTCGGGGTCACCGTGCACTGCTGCGGGCCGGTGAACCGCGGCGTCGCGTACTACGACGGCAAGGTGTACATGGGCCAGCTCGACGGGAAGTTCGTGGCGCTCGACGCGAAGGACGGCCACGTCGTCTGGTCGAAGCAGCTCGCCGACAACAACCGGGGCTACAGCCTGACGTCGGCGCCGGTCGCGGCGGACGGCAAGGTCATCATCGGCGTGAGCGGCGCCGAGTACGGGATCCGCGGGTTCCTGGTGGCGTTCGACGCGAACAGCGGCGCCGAGGCGTGGCGCTTCTACACGATCCCGGCGCCGAACGAGGCGCCGAACGGGTGGTGGGGGACCTGGGCGACGACGGACCCGTTCGGCACGGTGGTGCACAAGGATCGCACGGCGGAGCGTCGCGACAGCGCGAAGTACCCGGACGCGTGGCGCACGGGGGGCGGCTCGGTGTGGCAGGCGCCGACGATCGACCGGCAGCTCGGGCTCGTGATCTTCACCGTCGGCAACGCGTCGCCGGACCTGGACGGGAGCGTGCGGCCGGGGGACAACCTGTACACGAACTCGCTGGTCGCGGTGACGCTGGCCGACGGCAAGTACCGGTGGCACATGCAGGAGATCCCGCACGACCTGTGGGACCTGGACGTGACCAGCCCGACCGTGCTGGTGGACGTGCGCGACTCGGCCACGGGCCAGACGGTCCCGGCCGTCGCGGAGGCCGGCAAGACCGGCTGGGTCTACGTCGTGGACCGGCGCACCGGCAAGCCGATCCGCAAGTCCGAACCGTTCGTGCCGATGAAGAACATGTTCGCGCCGCCGACGCCGGAGGGCACGTTCATGATCCCGGGGGCCAACGGCGGCTCGGAGTGGTCGCCGCCGGCCTATTCGCCGCAGACCGGCTACCTCTACGTGCTCGGGCTCCACCAGCCCATGCTCTACAAGGTCCGGTCGGAGCCGCTCCAGCCGCCGGCGTTCTGGCTCGGCGGTGCGTTCCTCGGCGTCACGCCGCAAGCCGGCACGTTCAGCGCCGTCGACCTGAACACCGGCCGCATCGCCTGGCAGAACCGCTACCCGGTCCCGATGATCGGCGGCGCGCTCGCCACCGCCGGCGGGCTCGTCTTCGTCGGCACCGGCGACAAGCGCTTCATCGCGACGGACGCGAAGACCGGCCGCGAGCTGTGGAACTACAACGCGAACGCCGGCGTGAACGCGCCGCCGATCACCTACGCGATCAACGGCCGGCAATACGTCGCCGTCGCGATCGGCGGCAACTACCAGATCAACACACCGCGAGGCGACGAGGTGGTCGCGTTCGCGCTCCCGGCCGGCGGCGCGCCGGCGCCCGGCACGGCGCCGACCACGACAGGGGCCGGCGCGCCCCCGCCGCCGGGGGCCGGCGCCCCGCCCCCGCCGGGCGCGGGGCGGGCG
>JADGGV010000659.1 GCA_019689775.1 Gemmatimonadota bacterium | reverse complement strand
CTCCCCTTCACCGCCTGCCCGACCACCGCCGGCGCCAGCGACGCCAGCGCCACGACGAGCCAACCCGCCGCCGTCGGCGCCTCCACGCGCAGCACCCCGGCCAGCGGCGGCAGGTAGACCGCCACGAGCTGGAGCGCCACCGTGAGCGCGACGGCCGCCAGCGCAGAGCGGTTCGCCACGATCCGCCGCACCGTGGTGATGCGCCGGCGGCTGCGCGCGTTGCCGAGATGGAAGACCTGCGACAGCGCGAGCGTCAGGAAGCTGAGCGTCACGGCCCGGCGCGGCTCGCCGGGGTAGGCCCGCAGCCCCCAGAGGAACGCGGCGAGCGTGCTGCCGCCGATGAGCGCCGCGTACGCGACCGTCGCCTTCAGCATCCGCCCGGACAGGATCGTCGACCCGGGCGGCCGCGACGGCCGGCGCATGATGTCCGGCTCGGCCGGCTCGAGCGCCAGCGCGAGCGCCGGGAACGTGTCCGTCACCAGGTTCATCCACAGGATCTGGAGCGGGTAGAGCGGCAGCGGCAACCCCGCCAGCCCCGCGCCCAGCAGCACGACGATCTCGCCGAGGTTACAGCTGAAGAGGTAGAACACGAACTTGCGGATGTTGTCGTAGACGACGCGGCCCTCTTCCACCGCCGCGGCGATCGTCTGGAACCGGTCGTCCGCCAGCACGATCCCGGCCGCCGCCTTCGCCACGTCGGTCCCGCGCCCGCCCATCGCCACGCCGACGTCGGCCGTCCGCAGCGCCGCCGCGTCGTTGATGCCGTCGCCCAACATGGCGACGACGTCGCCGCGCCGCTGGAACGCCCGCACCAGCCGCACCTTCGCCTCCGCGCTCACGCGGCTGACGACGCCGATCCGCTCCGCCCGCTCGCGCAGCGCGTCATCCGGGAGCGCATCCACCTCCGCGCCGCCCAGCGTCTCGTCGCCGGGGCGCAGCAGCCCCAGCTCCCGCGCCACCGCTTCCGCCGTAAGCCGCTGGTCGCCCGTCAGCATGACCGTGCGGATCCCCGCCCCGCGCAGCCGCTCGATCGTCTCCGGCACGCCCGCGGCCGGCGGATCCATCATCCCCGCCAGCCCCAGGAACACCAGCCCCTTCAGCTCCGCCTCGCCCGGCCCGTCGACCACGCCCTCCGCCAACGCCAGAACCCGCAGGCCCTGCGCGGCCAGACGCCCGTTCGTCGCCTCGATCCGCTCGCGCATCGCCGCGTCCAGCGGCCGGTCCCCCGCCAGCGTGGCGACGTGCGTGCACCGCTCCAGGATCCGCGCCGGCGCGCCCTTCACCGCGGCGACCAGCCGCCCGTCCGCGCCCGCGTGGTACGTCGCCATGAGCATCCGCTCGCTCGAGAACGGCAGCTCCGCGACCTCCGGCGCCTCGCGCCGCAGCGCCTCCCGCTCCAGGCCGGCCTTGCGCGCCGCCACGAGCAGCGCCGCCTCCGTCGGGTCGCCGCGCGCCGTCCACCCCGCCGGCGTCTCCGTCACGCCGGCCCGGTTCGCCAGCGCCGCGACGCGCAGCGCCCGCCGCGCCACGGCGAGGACCTCGGGCGACGGCGCGCCGCCCTCCTCCAGCAACGCCCCCGCCGGCGCGTAGCCCACGCCCGTCACGCTCAGCTCGCGCCCCGCCACCCACAGGCGCGTGACCGTCTGCTCGCCCGCCGTCAGCGTGCCCGTCTTGTCCGTGCAGATCACCGTCGCGGCGCCGAGCGACTCCACCGTCGGCAGCCGGCGCACCAGCGCGTTTCGCCGCGACATCCGCCAGACGCCCACCGCCATCGCGATCGTCACGACCGCCGGCAGCCCCTCCGGCACCGCCGCCACCGCCACCGCGATCCCCGTCTGGAGCACGAGCAGCAGGCCATCCCCCTTCAGCAGCGCGAGGATCGCCACCACGGCGGCGACGCCGAGCGCGGCCACCGCCAGGCGCCGGCCGAGCGCGTCCAGCCGCTTCTCCAGCGGCGTCTCCACCTCCCCGGCCGCCGCCACCAGCTCGCCGATCCGCCCCACCTCCGTCGCCGCGCCCGTCGCGGTCACCAC
>JADGGV010000658.1 GCA_019689775.1 Gemmatimonadota bacterium | reverse complement strand
GTCCCCGGCGGCCCCACCAGCAGCACCCCCTTCGGGATCTTCGCCCCCAACCGCGCGAACTTCTCCGGCGTCTTCAGGAACTCGACGACCTCCTCTAGCTCCTCCTTCGCCTCGTCCGCGCCCGCCACGTCCGCGAACGTCACACCCGTCCCTTCCACCCCGACGATCCGCGCCTTGTTCTTCCCCACCGTCATCACACCCTGCGCCGGGCTGATCCGCCGGATCATCCACATCCAGAACAGGAACAGCAGCCCCAGCGGCAGCAGCCACCCCAGCGCCTGCCCCAACCACCCCTGCGTGCTCCCCGTGTACTCCACGTGCTCCCGCTCCAGCAGCGGCACCAGCTCCGGGTCGCCCTGCACCCGCACCGCCGTCCACACCTCCGGCGCGCCCCGCCGCACCAGCGAATCCACCGGCTCCGCCCGCACCGTCGCCTCGCCCAGCACCACCCGCTTCACCTGCCCCGCCGCGATCCGGCTCTTCAGCTCGCTGTACGGCAACTCCCGCGTGCTGCCCCGCGTCAGCAGGTAGTTCAACCCGATCAGCAGGAGCAGCACCACGACGAAGTACAGCAGGGAGAACCGCATCCGCCGGTCCCCCATCGGACCCGACGTGATCCGCCGGTCTCCGGTCCCGCGGCGGCGCTCGCCGCGGCGACGCTCCGCCGTCCCCTGCCGGCGCTCCGCTTCGTTCATCGGCCCCGTCCTTGTTGACGCGCCGACAGGTGGGCAAGAGGCGCGCCAGGCGCCCCCACCCCTTGCGCGGACGCGCGCCGCGCGCCCTCTTGCGGGTGACGCAGCCGCCCCCGCGCGGAGGGCGACGCATGACCCCTCCCAGGTGGCGACGTGCGGCCCCGCGCGGGAGGCAACGCCGAGCCCGCGGAACGCGCCACGCGCCCTCCCGCCGACGCACGCAGCACGACCCGTCGCCGGTGCCCACGGCGCACCACACCCGGAGTCACCGACTTGGTCTCTCTCGACGAGCTTCGCGACGCGCAGGCCGCCCTCGCCGGCCGCATCCATCGCACCCCGACCTTCACCTCCCGCACGCTCGCCGCCCGCACCGGCGGCCCCGTCTTCCTGAAGGCGGAGCTGCTCCAGAAGACCGGCTCCTTCAAGGTCCGCGGCGCACTCAACAAGATCCGCGCCCTCTCCGCCGACCAGAAGGCGCGCGGCTTCATCGCCGTCTCGGCCGGCAACCACGCCGCCGCGCTCGGCTGGGCCGCCTCCCAGGAGGGCGCCCGCGCCACCGTCGTCATGCCCGCCAACGCCTCCCGCTCCAAGGTCGACGCCAGCCGCGGCTACGGCACCGACGTCGTCCTCCACGGCAGCGTCTTCGACGCCTTCGAGAAGATGGAGGCGCTCCGCGCCGCCCACGGCCTCACCCTCGTGCACCCCTACGACGACCCCCACGTCATCGCCGGCCAGGGAACCGTCGGCCTCGAGGTGATCGAGGACGTCCCCGACGCCGACGTCGTCGTCGTCCCCGTCGGCGGCGGCGGCCTCATCTCCGGCATCGCCGCGGCCGTCAAGGCGCTCCGCCCCACCGCCCGCGTCTACGGCGTCGAGCCGACCGGCGCCGCCGCCCTCACCGCCGCCCTCGAGGCCGGCCACCCCGTCCGCCTCGAGCGCGTGCAGACCATCGCCGACGGCCTCGCCGCCCCCATCACCGGCGCGCTCGTCCTCGAGCACGTCCGCGCGCTCGTCGACGACGTCGTCCTCCTCAGCGACGACGAGATCGCCGCCGGGCTCCGCTTCCTCCTCGAGCGCGCCAAGCTC
Organism: Gemmatimonadota bacterium; assembly: GCA_019689775.1. Lineage (GTDB taxonomy): Bacteria > Gemmatimonadota > Gemmatimonadetes > Longimicrobiales > RSA9 > JADGGV01. The sequence goes on along the minus strand of JADGGV010000658.1, from coordinate 258 downwards.
CTCGCCGAGCCCGCCGGCGCCGCCGCCGTCGCCGCGCTCCTCGCTGGCCGCATCCCCCTCCGCCCCGGCGACACCGCCGTCGCCATCGTCAGCGGAGGCAACATCGATTTGCAGAGGGTCAAGGAGTTGCTCGATTGAGAGGTACGGAGACGGAAGAACAAATTTTTGAACCACAGAGAGCACAGAGAACGCAGGGGGAGAGACAACAAAGAAACGCAATCGATGGTGGGGTGGGGCTATCGGAGATATGGTGGGGTG
>JADGGV010000657.1 GCA_019689775.1 Gemmatimonadota bacterium | reverse complement strand
GGCGGCGGATGGGCGGGTCCGGCGGTTCGTGGAGGGCGCTCGGGCGGGCGCCGGGCTGCCGCTGGTGAACGCCGGGGCGTACGTGCTGGAGGCGGAGGTCGCGGCGGAGATCGGGCCCGGGTACGCGGACTTCGGGCGGGACGTGCTGCCGGTGCTGGCGGCGCGGGGACGGGTGCGCGGGTACGTGATGGAGGCGGGCGGCTTCTGCCTGGGCGTGGACACGCCGGCGCGGTTCGCGGTGGCGGAGCGGCTGCTGTCGGCGGGGGAGGTGGCGCCGTGATCATCACGCGGACGCCGTTCCGGGTGACGCTGGGCGGCGGGGGCACGGACCTGCCGTCGTACTACCGGCGGCACGGCGGGTTCGTCTTTGCGATGGGGATCGACAAGTACATGTACATCATGGTCAATCTCCCGATCGTGGACAGCAAGATCCGGCTGCACTACAGCCGGAGCGAGACAGTGGATTGCGTCGATGAGCTACAACACGAGCTTGCGCGGGAGGCGCTGCGCTTCCACGGGATCCGGCAGAAGATCGAGATCTCGTCGATGGCGGACCTGCCGGACGGGACGGGGCTGGGCTCGTCGGGCGCGTACCTGGTGGGGCTGCTCACGGCGCTGCACCACTATCGGCGCGACTATGTGTCGCTGAGCACGCTGGCCGAGGAGGCGTGTCACATCGAGCTAAACGTGCTCAAGCGGGGGGTGGGGAAGCAGGACCAGTACATGGCGGTGTTCGGCGGGCTGACGGTGCTGGAGATCGACCGGGCCGGCGTGGTGACGCCGCGGACGATCGAGCTGCCGGCGGGCTCGACGGAGGCGTTCGTCGCGAACACGCATCTGTACTACACGGGCGTGCGGCGGAGCGCGGTGGAGATCCTGCGCGAGCAGAACGGGAAGCTGGCGGGGGAGGCGCCGGGGCAGGAGCAGGCGGAGGCCTCGATGCACCGGATCAAGGAGCTGGGGCATCGGATCCTGGAGGCGATCGAGAGCGAGAACTTCGACGAGTGGGGGCAGTTGCTGCACGAGCACTGGTGCCAGAAGCGCCGGTTGTCGGGGAAGATCTCGAGCTCGGCGCTGGACGCGCTGTACCGGCACGTGCGGGAGGAGTTCGGGGTGCTGGGCGGGAAGATCGTGGGCGCGGGCGGCGGCGGCTTTTTGATGCTGTATGCGCCGGCGGGGCACAAGCGGCTCGAGGCGTTCATGCGGGCGCAGGGGATGCCCCGGCTCCACTACAAGGTGGAGCACGAGGGGTCGAAGGTGATCGCGAACCTGGCGAGCGCACCGGCGGTGCGCGCCGCGCCGGTGCCGGTGCGGGCGTAGGCGGTGGCCGTGCGGGACGCGACGGCGCCGCCGCGTCCATCGCTGGAGGGGCGCGTGGTGCTGGTGACCGGGGGGAGCCTCGGCATCGGGCGCGCGTGCGCGGCGGAGGCGCTGGACGCCGGGGCGCGGGTGATGATCGCGGCGCGCGGCGCGGCGGCGCTGCGCGAGGCGGCTGCGGCGCTGGGGGCGGGGCGAGCGGAGCGCGTGGCGGTGGTGGTGGCGGACGTGGCCGAGCCGGCGGCGGTGGACGCCCTCGTCGCCGCGACGGTGGAGCGGTTCGGGCGGCTGGACGGCGTCGTACACGCCGCGGCGGTGCCGGGCCCGATCGGGCCGGCGATGGATGTCGATCCGACCGAGTGGCTGGATGCGGTGCGGACCGACCTGTTCGGGAGTTTCCTCGTGGCGCGGGCGGCCGCCCGCGCGATGCGCCGCACCGGCGGCGGCCGGATCGTGCTCTTCTCGGGCGGCGGCGCGACCTTCCCCCTGGAAAACCAGACGGCGTACGGCTGCTCGAAGGCGGCGGTGGTGCGGCTGGCGGAGACGTTGGCGATCGAGTTGGCGCCGTACGGGATCGCGGTGAACAGCCTGGCGCCCGGGTTCGTGGCGACGCGCATCCACGATGCGACGCTGGCGGCGGGCGAGCGCGCGGGGGCCAACCTGCGACGGGTGCGGGAGGGGTTGGCGGGCGGCGGTGTGCCGGCGAAGGTGGCCGCCCGGGCGGCGG
>JADGGV010000656.1 GCA_019689775.1 Gemmatimonadota bacterium | reverse complement strand
CGCCGCCACCGCCACCGCCACCACCGGCTCCGCCGGTGCCACCCCGCTCAGCATCCAACTGCCGCCGCGCCACCGCCGGCTTGACCAGCAGCCCCCGATCATCCCCGCCGATCGCCACGTGCTCCCCACCGCGCAACCCGCGATACCGACCCTCCGCCTCGTCGTAGCTCTCCGCGTAGGCGAACGAATCCTGCTCCCACGTGAGCAGGCCGAAGCCGTCGCGGATGGCGTTGAGCAGGACCTCCGAGCTTCGGAGACGCGGCAGGTAGAGGTAGCGGGCGAAGTCGTCGACGAGCTGCTGGATGGCGACGTGCTCCCCCCGCCAGAGCGGCACGTTATCCAGCTCCATCCTGAGCCGCGCGGGACCGAGGCCGGTCACCAGCAGCTCCTCGTTCCGGAGCTTCTTGCTCGCCCGCACCGCGAGCGCCTCCTGGCCCGCGAGCCGGATCGCCTGCCACTCGACCGGCGACTGCGGCTTCGGCTGCACGGGCACAAGTAGCCACTGGTACGTCTCGGGGATCCGGGCCGCGACGGTGCCATCCGCCGCGTGCAGTTGCGTCTCGGCCTGCCGCACCTGGTGCGGCGAGAGGTCGAGCTGGTCCTTGTCGCGTAGGATCGAGTCCCAGGCGAGGTAGCGGCGCAGCGCCTCGTCCAGATCCTGGAGCCGCGTCTGGTCGGCGGCGAGGAAGACGAGCGTGTTGCGGTAGAGGCGGGGCGCGCTCCCGCGCGATTCCAGGATCGCCCGGGCGGCCGTCTCCGCCCGGCTGGTCCCTTCCCTCGTGTAGGGGTGGTCGGGGCCGAGCACGACCAGCCGCGCGTCGAGGTCGTCGGCCACGTCCTGCCCGGACGCGGGGAGCGGGTGCACCCGCGCGAAGTCCCCCGTCTGCTGGAGATCCTTCCGCAGGCGACGCTCCAGCTCCGCCGCGACCTTGTCCGGATCCCGCCGGAGCTGCTCGGCGCGGTCCTCGGCCATCTTCGTGACCGTCGGCTGCGTCGAGTACCAGTAGCGGGTGCCGTCCTGGTAGAGGTAGGTCGCCGCGCCCGCGAGGCGGCGGAGCGCGTCGCCGAAGACGGCCGGCGACTCGCCCGGGATGACGCACCCGAGCTTGATGCGCCGGTCCTCGAGCCCGCGGTTCGCCGCGCCGGCGGTCGGCGCCGAGCCCAGGTAGATCGTGCGCGCCACGCGCCGCGTCGCCGCGAACTTGCCGAGGTTCGGCACGTCGCCGTCGATGCGCAGCGGCAGCGAGTTCGGCCCGTCCACATCCTTCTCAATGACCGGCACCCAGTTGTCGGACAGGTAACGCGTCAGCTCGAACTGCACGCGCGGATCGTCGATCGGGATCATCGACGGCAGGATGAGCGGGTTCCGGTCGCCCTTCTCCCAGAGCGAATGGATCACCGCGGCCATGAGCCGCAGCACGCCGCGCGTGCGCTGGAACTTGACCAGCGTCCCCCAGTCCGTGTAGAGCCGGTCGAAGACCTCGGGGTGGATCGGGTAGGCCGCGACGATGCGCCGCTCGTACTCCGGGTCCGCGCACTCCGGCGGAAACTCCTGCCTCTGCGTGCGGTAGTGGTCGGCGAACGCGCGCGCGACGTTGTCGCGGTCGACGAACTGCGCCCGCTCCGTGAGCGGCTCGAAGAGGCGACGTCGTACGATCTCGAAGCCTTCCTCGGCGCTCGCCGGCCGCCAGGAGGACTCCACGCGCCCGATCACGTTCCGCAGCCGGTCCAGCGCCTCGCGCCCACGCACGCCGCCGACCTCGACCTCGTCGGCGAGCGTGTGCGGCGAGCCCGAGGAATCGGAAGCCGGAAGGCTGATCACGAGCAGGCAGTTCCTGGCCAGCTTGGCCGACTCGGTCAGCGCCTGCGCGAACGTGAACTGCGTCTCGAAGCCGCCGGCCGGGAGGTCGCTCTGGTCGTGGAGCTGGCGCGCGTAGGCGACCCACTCGTCGATCAGCACGAGGCACGGGCCGTACTCGTTGAACAGCTCGCGGAGCGCGTCGCCCGGATTGGTGGCGCGCTCGTCGTCGGCGCGCACGCGCTCG
>JADGGV010000655.1 GCA_019689775.1 Gemmatimonadota bacterium | reverse complement strand
CCCTCCGCCCCCGCCGCGAACGACGCCGCGACGGGCGCCGCCGCCGCGATCCCGACCAGTCCCCTCAGGAAGTTCTTGCGGGTCATGGCGTACCTCCGTCCGGCCGTGGGTGTCTGGTGATGTAACGTGGGCGGCGGGGACGGGGTTCCCGGGCGTTTCCTCGGCGGTGCGGGTCGGGGCGGCGAACGGAAATTTTCACCACGGAGGGCGCAGAGGGCACGGAGGGCAGCGGGGGCAACCTTCGCGGCGGACGCAGCGGTCGGCGGGTAGCGAGCTACACGGGCGGACGCAGCAGCCGAGCGGGGCGCGACCTTCGCGGCGGACGCGGCGGCCGGCGGGGAAGCGAGCTTCGCGGCGGTTGCAGGCGCCTTTGGACCCGGATCCGTGCTACGCATGCTCCAACACCGACGCCCCGGAACGAATCGGCGCCCGACAGGCGGCCCGCGCTCCAGCGCCGATGCCGCCTCCTGGTGCTCGTTACTCCGACCCGCCGCGCTCGCCCCGCTCGTGTTCGCCGTTCCTCCGCGTCCTCCGTGCTCTCCGTGGTGAAAGCGCCGTTGATCCGTTCCTCAGATCCGGTTCAGCAAGAAGTCCGGCGTCCAGCGGGCGAGGATGCCGGAGAGGGTGGAGAGCGACCCGGACATGAGCAGCAGGCCGAGCGCGATGAGGAGCGCTCCGCTCACGCGGTTGACCCATGGCATCACGCGGCGCATGCGCGAGAAGCCGGTCAGGAAGCGGTCGAGGAGGAGCGTGGACGCGAGGAAAGGCACGGCCAGCCCGAGCGAGTAGAACGCGAGCAGGCCGATGCCCTGGCCGACGGAGCCCTGCGTCGCGGCCAGCGTCAGGATCCCGCCGAGGACGGGGCCGATGCACGGCGTCCAGCCGGCGCCGAAGGCGACGCCGACGAGGACCGAGCCGGCGTAGCCGGCGGGCTTCTGCGCGAGGTGGACGCGTCGCTCGCGCATGAGCGCCTGGAGCGGGAGCGCGCCGACGAGGTAGAGCCCGAAGGCGACGAGGAGCACGCCGCCGATCCGCCCGAGCCACGCGCCGTAGACGCGCAGCAGCGAGCCGAGCAGCGTGGCGGAGGCGCCGAGCGCGAGGAAGACGAGCGTGAAGCCGAGCACAAAGAGGCCGCCGTGGACGAGCACGGCGCGGCGCGCCCGCTGCGGGTCGCGCCCGGTCAGCTCCTCGTACGTCATGCCGGTCACGAACGTCGCGTAGCTCGGGATGAGCGGCAGCACGCACGGCGAGAGGAAGGAGAGCACTCCCGCGACGAAGGCGGCCGTGAGCGTCAATGATTCCATGTCTCGTTCACCCCCGGGCGCCCAACGCCCGTTCCACGCTCGCCCGGGTTTCCGCGGCCGTGGGCCGGAACTCGCCGATCCAGCGCCGCACGATCTTCCCCTCGCGGTCCAGCAGGAAGCTCTCCGGCACGCCGCTCGTGCGGAACGTGCGGGTGACGCGTTCGTCCGGATCGCGCAGGACCGTGAAGCCGATGGTGCGCTCGCGCAGGAACTCGCGCACCTGGGCGTCGGCGCCGGCCTCGTCGATGCTCACGCCGACCACCTTCAGCCCCCGCGCGCCGTACTCCCGCTGGAGCGAGTCGAGCGCCGGCATCTCCTGCCGGCATGGAATACACCACGTCGCCCAGATGTTCAGCAAGACGGCGTTCCCCCTGAGCTGCGTCAGGGAAACGGAGTCGCCGTCGAGCGCGCGGGCGGCGTAGGCCGGCGCGGCGTCCCCGGCGGCGAGCGGCCGCATCGCGTCGGGCCGCGCCCACCCGCCCCCGGCGACGATGGCGGCGGCCAGCGTCGCGAGCCCGGCTCCCCGCACCGTGGGCCTAGCGCCCCGCATCGCCGCCTCCGACCGCCCGGGCGCGCACGGCCTGGCCGTCGAGCCAGGCCACGATCGCGCCGTCCGCCGACGCCGCCAGCGCGGGCGACGCGCCCGTCGTCGCGGCGGCGCTGACGCGCGGTGCGCCCGGGCCGTCGGCCCCCCCGCCCCGGGCCCGGCGCCGGGGCCGGGGCCCGGGGGGCCCCCCCCCCCCCCC
>JADGGV010000654.1 GCA_019689775.1 Gemmatimonadota bacterium | reverse complement strand
GCTCACCCCTCCGCCCGGTACCGCCGCAACCGCCCCAGGTTCAGCCGGTCCAGCGTGACCAGGTCCTCGCCCTTCGGCGTCTCCAGCACCTTCGGCACGGCGAGGAAGCGCTCGTCCGTCATCAGCCGGCGGAACGGCGCCTCGCCCAGCGTCCCTTCGCCGATCCCGGCGTGGCGGTCGCGCCGGCTGCCGTGCCCGCCGACCGAGTCGTTCAGGTGGAAGAGCCGCAGCGTGTCCAGGCCCAGCACGTCCTCGAAGCGGGCCATGACGCCGTCGTAGTCGCCGACGAGGTCGTAGCCGGCGGCCCAGACGTGGCAGGTGTCGAAGCAGATGCCGACGCGGGCGCGGAGCGGCTCGCGGATCCGCTCGCGCATCGTCGCGAGCTGCTCGAAGCTGGCGCCCAGCACGCGGCCGCTCCCCGCCGTCGTCTCGAGCAGGACCTGCGTCCCGCCGCCGACCGCCTCCAGCGCCCGCTCGATCGCCTCGGCGTTCTGCGCGAGCCCGTGATCGACATCCCCGTCCGTCGCGTTCCCCGGATGGGTGACGACGTACTCGATGCCGAGCGCCACGCAGCGCTCCAGCTCCATCCGGAAGGACGCGTACGACCGCTCGAACAGGACGGGGTCCGGCGAGGCGAGGTTGATGAGGTACGAGTCGTGGGAGGCGACGGCGACGATCCCGTGCGTGGCGCGCTCCGCCCGGAACGCGGCCGCGAGCTCGGCGTCGCACGCGGGCTCGGCCCAGCGGTTCGGCTGCTTCGTGAAGACCTGCACGACCACGGACTCGATCGCCGCGGCCCGCTCGGGCGCGCGCTGCACGCCGCCCGCGGTCGACACGTGCGCGCCCAGCTCGTCCCGCGCCCCGGCGGCCGTCACGTGCGCGTGCGGGCGCGGGCCTCGTCGATCAACGCCTCGAGGCGGGGTTTCGGCACCGCGCCCGTCTGCCGCGCGGCCTCGCGGCCGTCGACGAACACGGCCAGCGTCGGGATGCTCCGGATCTGGTGGCGCGCCGCCATGGCGGGGTTGCGATCCGTGTCCAGCTTCGCCACGAGCACCTCCCCCGCCCGCTCGTGCGCCAACTGGTCCAGCAGCGGCGCCATCAGCTTGCATGGGCCGCACCAGTCCGCGTAGAAGTCGACCACCACCGGCACCTCGCTCCCCGACACCACACGCTCCAGGTCGTTGTCGCCCACTCGGATCGGTCGATCCAACAGCATCGGCCGCCCACACTCACCGCACTTCGGTCGCTGTGCCAGCCGCGTCAGGTCGACTCGGTTGAGGGTGCCGCAGAAGGCGCACGGCACCGTTGCCTTACGCGACGTGTCCTGCTCCATTACCGCTCTCCATTGCTGCGTTCGCGGAGGGAAAGGTACGTGGCCGGCGTCCGGCGTCGCAACGTCGCACGCGGCGCCCCGCCGGGCCCTGACGGATTCATGAGGAGGAGGCGGATGCCCTTCAACCCCTGGCACGAGCTCTCGCCGGGTCCCGCGGTACCCGACGAGCTGAATGCCATCATCGAGATCCCGCGCGGCAGCCGGAACAAGTACGAGCTCGACAAGGACACCGGGCTCTTCAAGTTCGACCGGCTCCTCTACAGCGCGGTCCACTACCCCGGCGATTACGGCTTCATCCCGCGCACCCTGGCCGACGACGGCGACCCCCTCGACGTCCTCGTCATGACCACCGAGCCGACGTTCCCCGGCTGCCTGGTCGTCGTCCGCCCGATCGGCCTCTTCGAGATGAAGGACGACGAGGGCTTCGACGAGAAGCTCCTCGCCGTCCCCGTCCGCGACCCGCTCTACACCGAGTACCACGGGCTCGAGGACGTCGCCTCCCACTTCCTCCGCGAGGTCGAGCACTTCTTCGAGATCTACAAGGAGCTCGAGGGCGTGCGCACCACCATCCTCGGCTGGCAGGGGATGGACCGCACGCGCGAGGTCATCGAGGCGTGCATCGCGCTCTACCGCGAGCGGCACGGCACGCCCTCCCGCTAGCCTCAAAAAAAGACGCGGGGGCGGGGCGCGCCCCCGCCCCGCGGGGGGCCCCGGCGGGTATTAAAAAAAGAAACAGG
>JADGGV010000653.1 GCA_019689775.1 Gemmatimonadota bacterium | reverse complement strand
GGGGGGGCCCGTGGGGGGAGCTACCGCTCCGGGTCGCGGGGCGGTGTGTCGCGCCGCGAGGCGGATTTCTCGTCGCCGAGGCCGACGTCGACGTGGAGGCCGACGGTGAGGCGGACGTTGTGGATGCTGCCGAAGTCGAACTCGGTCGGCCGGGTGTCGAAGCGGCCGCCGAAGCCGCGCTGCACGCCGGCGACGCGGACCTTGAAGGGCGAGTTGGCGATGTGGTCGGCGACCTGGAGGCGCAGCCCGATGCCGCTGCCGTCGCTGAAGGGGATGCGGATGTCGGTGCCGATCCCGAGGACGAAGGAGAGCACGGACTTGAGGCCGAGGCCGTCGAACGTGACGAGGAGCGCGCCGGTCGGGAAGTTGACGACGGCGATGTTGCCGCCGTTGACCTCGATGGTCGAGCCGCGGGCGTCGAGGAAGACGGGGAGGAGCTGGGCGGCGTTGCCGCCGGGGTCGTAGACGACGCCGCCGAGGCCGAAGACGACGAACGGGCGCGCCCAGCGCACCTTCTCCGGGTCGACGAGCGAGACCTCGCCGTCGATGTCGGCGGAGTAGGTGTTGACGTCGACCCGGTGGAGCGGGATGAACACGCTGTCGAGCGCGCTGGCCCGGCTGCACCGTCCGTTGACGGCGAGGCAGGAGTGCGCGAAGCCGAACTGGACGCGGGCGCCGCCACGGCCCCGGCGGTAGGTCACCGAGCCGGCGAAGAGGACTGCGGGATCGACGGAGACCTGCCGGAGCAGCACCTGCTCGAAGCGGTCGCCGAAGTCGAGGTTGGCGAGGACGACGTTCTGGTTCCAGTCGGTGGAGTAGGTGAGGCCGCCGGCGAACTCGAAGCTGAGCGAGCGGGGGCCGAGCGGCCGGTCGTCCCAGTCCAGGTCCCAGAGGTTCTGGGCGCGGGCGGGGAGGGCGGACCCGAGGAGCAGCAGGGCGGTGGCGGCGAGGCGGGCGCGCATGGGTGCCTCCGCGTGGGGTGCGGCGGCGGTCGACCGCATGATGTGCGCCGCGGGCCGCGCGACCTCGCGTGGCCGGCGTGGGTACCAGCATCCCGACCGCGCGCCGCGCGGCCGCGGGAATTAAAATAGGTGCGGCACCGACCCGCGGGGGTCGGCCGCCGTCGGGCTCGCGCCACACCCGGAGGACCCATGCTCCCCATCGGCTTCGTGATCGTCGCGCTGCTGTTCTTCGGCGGCGCCCTCGTCGTGGCGGCGCGCGACGTGGTGCGCTCGTTCTCGTCCGCCAAGCGCGGGAATTCCGCCTCGCGGCTGGTCGCGCTGGGCGAGGTTTTGATCCTGCTGGGCGCGTGCGCGGTGGTGCTCCAGGGGCGGCCGGCGGGGCTGGTGCTGGCGGGCCCGGCCGCCTTCGTGCTGCTGACGGGCGGCACCGCGCTGCTGTTCGTGGGGATGTCGCTGGAGAGCCGGCGGGGGTAGGCCGCCGGCGCGGCGCGGTATGCGGGGGCCCCGGCCCGCCCGACCGCCCCGCCGGGCGGGCGGGGTGGCGGCGCGCCACCGCCGCCGGGAGGCGCGGACTGCTAGGCCGGCTCCGCCGCGGCACCGGAGCGCCGCTTTCGGGCCGCGCCGACCGGAGGGAGCCCGGCCTTGCGGCGCTGGAGCGCGTAGCGCGCGCGCCACGCCGTCGCGGCCACGACGAGCAGCAGGCACACCTCGACCAGCACCTTCTCCCCGTCGAAGTAGTCGACCGGCCGGGTCTCGAGCTTGGGGTCCGTGAGGATCCCGTGCACGAAGAAGAACGCCGCCGCCACGTACGCGACGTCGCGCAGCCGCTTCCAGCTCCGTCGCGTGAAGCGGCGTCGGACGTACGACGTCGCTGCGACGACCGCCAGCGCATACAGCCGGATGGCGCCGAACGTGTTCTCCATCGGCTGCTTCGGCGAGGTGACCGGGTAGACGAGGTCACGGGCGAGCAAGGGGGGGACCCGCGCGGGATGGCGCCGGGCGCCATGGCGCTGGCCCGCCGGCGCCGCGATCATCTCGATCCCGGTCCGCCCGACGGGGTGGACGGGAGGCGCCGCGCCCCGGCGGCGCGGGAGAGCGGGCGAGTGGGTGAGGGGG
>JADGGV010000652.1 GCA_019689775.1 Gemmatimonadota bacterium | reverse complement strand
CTCCCTCGGGGGGGCTGTTTTTTTTTAATACCCCCGCGGGGGCGGGGGGGGCGGGGCGCGGGCGGCCGGCGGGCGCGCGACGCGGCTCACGCATGCCCGGCTCGGAGCTGCCCCCCGGCCCCGCGCTCGGGCGCGGGGAGGAGCTGTAGCTCGAGGTTGAACTTCAGGAGCTCGATGCCCAGCGCGTCGCAGCAGCGCTTGAGTTCCTCCACCGCGACCGGCGAGAGCTTGCGGGAGCAGAGGACCAGCGCGCTGACGCGGTAGGTCTCGACGAGGCGCCTGAGGTCGCGGCCGTCGCCGAGGATGCGATAGCCGTTGATCCGTCGGCCGTGCTTGTCGGGGTCGTCGTCGACGAACCCCACCGGCCGGATACCGAGCGCCCGGTTGGCGATGATCTCGTTGATCAGCAGCCCGGCGGTGCGCCCCGCCCCGTAAATGAGCGCCCGTTTGCCGGTGCGGTCGAGCGAGTGCCGCACCAGCTCGAGCGACTGGAACGAGGTGCGGGCGCCGACGACGAGGAGCCCCGCCAGGATCGCATCGAGCGCGTAGGCGCCCCACGAGATCGCCGCGGCCGGCTCGAGCAGCCGCACGAGCCCCACGGTGAGGATGCCGCCGAGCAGCGTGCCGCGGGCGAGCCGATGCACGTCCGCCATGGCGAGTTGATGCCAGGCGCCGCGGTAGACGCCCAGCAGCCCGAACGCCGCCGCCTTCGCGACCACGGCGACGGCGAGCGTGCGCTCGAAGAGCGCCGCCTGGTCCGCCGGCAGCGCGCCATCCCAGCGCAGCAGGAACGCGAGCTGATAGGCCGCGGCGAACAGGATCAGGTCGAGCACCAGCTCGAAGGCGCGCCGCTTGTGCAGCAGGTTCGACACGAGCAGCGTCACGCGGCCCGCCGGGCGCTCCCACGGCTCGTACGTGTGGAGCCGCCCGAGGTACGCCGTGAAGATGAGCAGCCCGGCGACGAAGATGCTGCCGACCGGCAGCGCGAGGTCGGGCGGGGCGCCGCGCAGCAGGACGGCGACGAGACCGCCGCACGTCGAGACCGCGTAGAGCAGGATCGCCACGCCGCGCTCCGTCAGGCCCAGCGCGGCCAGGCGGTGGCTGGTGTGGTCGCGGCCGCCCACCGAGATCGGCCGCCCCGCCAGCGTCCGGGCGATGGTGACCAGCGTGGTGTCGAGGATCGGCAGGATGACGATCGCCGCCGGGATGAACAGCACCGAGACGATGCTGGCCGACGCCGCACCGGGGTAGGCCGCGCCGAGGCTGGCCAGCAGCGCGCCGACGAAGAGGCTCCCCGAGTCGCCCATGAAGATGCTGGCGCGGTGGAAGTTGTAGGGGAGGAAGCCGGCGGCCGCGCCGGCGAGCGCGAGGCAGATGCCGGTCAGCGTCCAGGCGCCCTCCCAGGCGAACGCCCCGGCCAGGAAGAGCGCCGCGATCCCCGCCACGCCGATCGCCACGCCGTCCATGTTGTCCAGCAGGTTCAGCGCGTTCGTCAGCGCCAGGAACCAGAAGAACGTCAACAGCACGTTGAGCACGAACCACGGCGTGACCGGGTAGACGACGCCGCAGCTGATGACGATGGCGGCCGCGATCCCCTGGAAGATCATCTTGGTGGCCGGGCGCAGCCTGACCTTGTCGTCGACCAGCCCCACGAGGAACATGAGCGTCGCGGCGGCGACGATCCCCGCCCACTCGGTCCGGAACGCCTCCCCTCCCGGCGCCTGAGCGAGCGGGAGCGCCGCGCCCACGATGAAGCCGCCGTAGACCGCGATCCCGCCGAGCAGCGCGGTCGGCCGCGCGTGCCAGCGGTCGCTCGTCGGCCGCGCAATGAGCCCGACGGCGCGGGCGAACGCGCGCACCGCCGGCGTCAGCGCCGCCGTCGCCACCAGGGCCGCCGTGAAGGGGAGCGCGAAGTAGAGCACCCGCGCGCTCAATGGACCGGTCGGACTACTCGAGATCCATGAAGCCACTGCGTCCTCCATGTTCCGGCGCCACCGCGTGCACAGCCGCCCCCCGTGACCCTCCCGTCCCGGATGCGGCGCGGCGGCGTCGCCGGACCGGCCCGCCCCGGCCCGGTCT
>JADGGV010000651.1 GCA_019689775.1 Gemmatimonadota bacterium | reverse complement strand
GCGGGGGGGGGGGCCCCCCCCCGGGGGCCCGGGGCGGGCGGGGGGGGCCCCGCTTGCGTTCGGGGCGTGCCGTACGGAGTCCGTCAGGTCCGTTTCGCTCATGCTCCCGCTCCCGGCCGTTCGGGAGCGGGAGCGGGAACGACGAACGGCTTTGCCGGACCGGATCACGGGTCGCGGCGGAGGCGGACGAGCGGGCCCGTAGGCCCCGGGACGAAGCCGTCCTCGTCGGCCGGCTCGGTCTCGAGCTCGACGGTGCGGGCGTGGTCGACGACGAGCTGCACGGGGACGAGGATGCGCTCGCCGAACGGGCGTGGGTCGAGCTGGGCGTCGACGCCGTCGACGCGGGCGGTACGGAGGCGGCCGGGCAACGCGGGCTCGAGGATGACGCGGACGGGGACGGGCCCGGCCTCGGGCACCACCTCGAAGCGGTGGTGCTGGCCGTCGCGACGGCAGTGGAGGGTGAGCGACGCCTCGCCGAGGCGGATGCGGAGCACCTCCGCGGCGTCCCACGCGTCGGGGAGCTGCGGGCGGAGGCGCAGCCTGTGGCGCGGGGCATCGGGCTCGGTGCCGAGGAGGCCGTAGCAGAAGGCGGCGAGGACGCGGGCGGTCGCCGCGGCATCATCGAGGCCGGCGTCGCCGATCCAGAGGCCGCGGCCGGCGTCGATGCCGCGGGCGGCGAGCGCGCTCCACTCGCGGAACGCGTCGCGGGTGCGGCCGTCGGCGAAGGCGGCCCAGCCCCCGGCCTGTGCGAGGGGGCGCCCGAGTGCGGCGCGGGGGTGCGCATGGGCGGCGGTGCCGCGGCGCTCGTCGAGGTCGTGCAGCGGGAGCCGGAGCGCCTCGGCCGCGATGGCGGCCTCGGCGAGCGCGATGGCGCCGAGCGGGGCGCGCTCGGGGTCGGCGCGGCAGATGCGGGCGGCCCGACGCAGGTCGGGCCAGGCGCGCCGCAGCAGCACGGTGTCGCCGGTCCAGGCGAGGTGGCGGGCCGCGAGGAGGAGGACGGCCGCGGCGGCGTCGGGGTCGGGGAGGTAGGCGCGGAGCGAGGCGAGCGTGTCGGTGGAGAGGCGGGCGTCGCCGGCGGCGAGCGCGGCGAGCGCGACCCAGAGGGCCGCCGTGGGGCCGGCCGGGCTCGGCAGCGCGGAGGCGGAATAGCCGGCGACGGCGGTCGCCGCCGAGTCCAGCGGCTGCACGACGAGCTCGTCGAGCCGGTGGGCGGCCCAGGCGAGCGCGTCGTCGAGCACACGGTCGGGCACGACGACGCCGAGACGGTCGGCCGCGCGGCGGCGGGCCGCGCCGAGGCGGGCGCCGACGTGCGTCGCCGGGGGGCCGGCGAGCTCGAGCGGCGACCGGACGGACGCCGCGCCGCCCGCCACGGTGAGGCGGAGAAAGCCGCCCACCGGGATCCGCGCGAGGAGGCGGCAGCGGACCGGGTCGCCGGCGGCGTCGAGCGTCCAGCTCGTCGGGGCCGGCGCATCGATGGCGACGGCGACGGCGGCCCGGCCACGGCGCAATGTGATGGCGCGCGGCTCCCGGCGGAGGTCGAGGGAGGCCGGGCCCGGCTCGAGCTCCAGCGTCCAGGCGACCTCGAGGTCGACCGGCTCGAAGCACGGCGCGGACTCGCCGGCCTCGTCGGGGACGGCCCATTCGATCGCGGCGAGCGCGGCCTCCGGCGCCACCGTGGCGCGCTCGATGATGCGGCGCCCGCTGAGGTCCAGCTCCCGCTCGATGCCGACGGCGCTCGAGGCGACGGCGGTGGCGCTCGCGTCGGCGACGCGGACATCGAGGAGCGCGGCGAAGGGGTGCAGCCGGACGGCATCGATGCCGCGGGTCTCGACGCCGGCGAGCGCGGCGCGCCGGCCCGCGACGAGGAACGGCCGGTCGGCGGCGACGCCGGCGAGGCGGAGTGGGCCGCCGAACGGCGGCAGTGGGTCGGTGCGGTTGGTCACGTGCCCGGCAGAACGGGGAAAGCGCGCCGGCGGCCGATGGTGTGCCCCCGCGGTGGGGGGGCGCGGGCCGGGCGCGGCGGAACGGAACCGGGGGGGGGGCGGCCCCCCCCCCCCCCCCCCCCCCCACGGATAAAAAAAA
>JADGGV010000650.1 GCA_019689775.1 Gemmatimonadota bacterium | reverse complement strand
CCCCGGGCCTTGCCGCAAGCCCCCCGGTGCGCTATACGCTGGAAGTGGCGGGGAGCGCCATCGCCCCCGCGCCCGGCGGCCCGCCGCCCCGATCCTCCGCCCGCTCGCTTGCCCCGGCGACGCTTTCGCCCGGCGGCTCGCCGCCCCGATCCTCCGCCCGCTCGCTCGCGCCGGCAATGCCTTCGCCCGGCGGCTCATTCGCTCGTTCGCTTGTTCAATCGATCAATTGATTCGTTGAATGGGCGCGCCCGCGACCGAGCGCGCCCACGACCCCGCCCGCGCCCACGCTGGCGCCCGACCCCGACAGCACGATGGCGGCACGGTTCGTGTCTGCGCCCGGGTCCGGCGGCGGGACCCGAGGCGGCCCGCCGGGCGTACGGAATGGGTGCCTCGCAAACGAAGGGGGGACCGAATGGGCAGGTCGGGAACCGAACGCCTCGCGCGGCCGCGCCTCACCGCGCTCCTCACCGCGCTCGTCACCGCGCTCCTCACCGCCGGCTGCCGCGCAGACCGCGGCGCGACCCGGGAGGCCGTCGCTTCCGCGGATGGCACGGCGGCCGGGGCCGCCGGGGGCCGGGGCGCCGCCGCGACGCCGGCCGGGAGCCGGGACGCGGCGGGTGCGCCCTCCGGGACGCGCGGCACCGTCGCCCCAGCCGCCGGGGCCGGAGACACCGCCGCCGCGCCCGCGCCGCTGGTGGCCGGGACGCCGGCGCCCGCGGGCGAGTCCGACGGCGACACCGCCGCGCGGGAGGCCGGCGCCACGGCCGCGGACGCCGTCGCCGTGATCCGCGACTACTACGGCGCGATCGCGCGGCGCGACTACGCCGCGGCGTACGCGCTGTGGGGGGACGGCGGGCGGGCGAGCGGCCAGTCGCTGGACGCGTTCCGGCGGGGGTACGCGGGCACGGCGTCGGTCGAGGTGGTGCCGGGGACGCCCGGGCGGATCGAGGGGGCGGCCGGCTCGCGCTACGTCGAGGTGCCGGTCGAGGTCCACGCGCGCACGGCGGACGGCGCGCGGCAGTGCTTCCGCGGCGCGTACACGCTACGCCGGGTGGTCGTGGACGGCGCGCCGCCGGCGGACCGGCGCTGGCACATCTACACGGCGAAGCTGAGCCCGGTGGATGCATCGGCGTGCGCGGCCGCGGCGCCGGCGGCGGGCGCGCCGGCGGAGGTCGAGGCGCTGGTGCGCCGCTTCGGGGAGGCCTTGTCGAGGGTGTCGCTCCTCGCGCCGGTCGACACGATCCGCCGCGCGCTGCGGGCCGCCTACAGCAAGCTGGTCACGCGCAAGCTGCTGGACGCCTGGCTGGCCGACCCGGGGTCCGCGCCGGGGCGCGCGGCGTCCAGCCCCTGGCCGGAGCGGATCGAGATCCGCGCCGCGCGGCGCGTGTCGGCGAACGAGTACCGCGTCGAGGGCGACGTGGTCTACGTCACGAGCGTCGAGCTGGTGCAGGGCGGCGCCGTCGCGCGCAAGCCGGTGACGCTCCGGGTCGTGCGGGCGGACGGCGCGTGGCGGATCGCGGCGTATTCGGCCGGCGGGTGAGCGCGGCGCCGCTCACCGGCGGCCGCCCTCGCCCCGATGCGGCGCCAGCTCCCGGCGGCGCGCGAACAGGAACGCGTCCAGGCTGAACGGCCCGGCGCCGTGCGCCGCGAGGAAGAGGAAGATGAAGCAGTAGAGCACGGCCGGCTCGCCGCGGTTGAGGATCGGCCATGGGCCGTGGGTCGCGTGCTGGAGGAAGTACGCCACGGCCATCTCGCCCGCGAGGACGAACGCGACGGCGCGGGTGAGCAGGCCGAACGCGACGAGCAACCCGCCGACGAACTCGAGCACGCCCGCGACGCCCAACTGCGAGAGCAGGTTCGTGACCTGGTGCCCGCCGAACCAGCCGAAGAGCTTCTGCGCGCCGTGCTGCGCGAACATCAGGCCGACCACGATCCGCATCAGCGTGAACGTCACGGCGCGCGCACGATCCCAGAAATCGCCTCTCATTGCGCTCCTTCCCGGTCGGTGCGGCGCGCGCCCCCCGCGGCGCGCGCCCCCCCCCGCCACCGGGGAGAGGCCAGAACCCTTACCCCGCCAGCGCGAG
>JADGGV010000649.1 GCA_019689775.1 Gemmatimonadota bacterium | reverse complement strand
CTGGTGCGGACCGGCCAGTGGGTGCGGGTGAAGGATGGCCCGTTCCGGGGGGTGGAGGGGCAGGTGGTCGAGTGTCGGGGGCGGCACCGCGTGCTCGTGAGGCTGGGCGCGATCGGGCAGGGGCTGGCGTTCGACATCGACACGAAGCGGCTCATGGTGATCGCGCCACCGTCGTGGGCGCGGGCCGGGACGGCCCGAACGCGCGGCGCCACCGTCCAGTGATCGGGGAGCGGCCTTGGGCGCGCTGAACGGCTTCGCCATCGACATCTACGCGGACGGCGCGAACGTCGAGGACATGGTGGCGGCGTACCGGTCCGGGCAGGTCGACGGGTTCACGACCAACCCGACGCTGATGGCGAAGGCGGGGGTGCGGGACTACCGGGCCTTTGCCCGGGAGGTGCTGGAGACGATCCGGGACCTGCCCGTGTGCTTCGAGGTGTTCGAGGACGGCTTCGAGGCGATGGGGCGGCAGGCGCGGGAGATCGCGAGCTGGGGGGAGAACGTGTTCGTGAAGGTGCCGATCACGAACACGCGGGGCGAGTCCTCCGTGCCGCTGATCCGGGAGCTAACCGCGGATGGGCTGCGGCTGAACGTGACCGCAGTGCTGGCGCCGTCGCAGTGGCGGGCGGTGATCGAGGCGGTGAATCCGGACGTACCGGCGATCCTGTCGATCTTCGCGGGGCGGATCGCGGACACGGGGCGCGATCCGGTGCCGCTGCTCCGGCAGGCCGTCGAGGAGGCGAAGCGGCGCCCGCGGCTGAAGGTGCTGTGGGCGAGCCCGCGGGAGGTGCTGAACATCTACCAGGCCGAGGCGTGCGGCTGCCACATCATCGCCGTGACGCCGGAGCTGCGGGCCAAGCTGCCGCTGCGGGGGAAGGACCTGGAGGAGTTCTCGCGCGAGACGGTGCAGATGTTCCGCGACGACGCCGTCCGCGCCGGATACACGCTCTGATGGGTTCCGGCGGCCGCGACGCGGTGTTGATCACCGGGGTCGCGGGATTCATCGGCAGCAACCTGGCCGAGCGGCTGCTGGCCGAGGGCCACCGGGTGATCGGCGTGGACGACCTCTCGCAGGGCGTCCTGGAGCAGGTCCCGGCCGCGGTCGAGTTCCATCGGCTGGACGTCCGCTCGCCGGCGCTGTACCCGCTGCTGGCGCGGGCGGACGTCGTTTTCCACCTGGCGGCGAAGAACTGCATCTCCGACTGCCAGGCCGATCCGGTGGCCACGGCGAGCGTCAACGTGGTCGGGACGGCGAACGTACTCGAAGGGGCGCGTCGCGCGGGTGTGCGCAAGGTGGTGTACGCGGAGTCGTCCGCGCTCTACGAGGGGTCGGCGGTGCTGCCGACGCCGGAGAGCGAGGAGGCGCCGCAGAGCTTCTACGCGGTCAGCAAGTCGGCGGCGCGGCACTTCGCCGCGGCATACGCGCGCTATCACGGGCTGAACCTGACGGCGCTGCGTTACTTCTGCGTGTACGGTCCGCGGCAGGACTACCGCCGGACCATCCCTCCCGTCATGAGCGCTTTCATCCTCAACCTGCTGCGCGGCGAGCGCCCGACGATCTACGGGACGGGCGAGAAGCGGCGGGACTTCGTCTACGTCGACGACGTGAACGACTTCCACGTGCTATGCCTGTGGGATGCGCGGACGGACGGGCGGGTCTTCAACCTGGGGAGCGGCGAGAGCCACTCGGTGCGGGAGATCTTCGAGGCGGTGCGCCGGCTCGTGGGGGCGGACGTCGAGCCGGTGTACGCGGACGACCTACCGGGGGAGGCGTGGGAGACGCGGGCCGACATCTCGGCGGCGCGCGCGCTCGGGTGGTCGCCGAGAGTCGGGCTGGAGGAGGGGCTGCGCCGGTTGATCGAGTACATCCGGCGGCACGTGGTCGGCGCGGAGGCGACGTCGTGGACGTCGGCGTGATGGTGCTGGCGGCGGGGAAGGGCTCGCGGCTGGAGCCGCTGTCGGGGGCGGTGCCGAAGCCGCTGATGCCGCTGGGTGGGCGCAGCCTGCTGGAGTGGAACCTGACGTGGGTGGCGGAGGCGGGGCTGCGGCGCGTGTGGATCAACGTGCACCATGGGGGCGGGGCGATCGAGGCGGCGCTGGGC
>JADGGV010000648.1 GCA_019689775.1 Gemmatimonadota bacterium | reverse complement strand
TTCGGGGGGCGCGGCGGCGGCGGAAACCCGGCAGGCTGTCGGGGCGTAAGGCGGGGCGCTACCATTCCCCGGAGGGGGTTGTTTTCTCGAACGCGGGAGCCGGAGATGGCGGACCGACACGACCAGATCCGCGCGAGGCGGATCCTGAAGGACATCGCGCCGGCGGCGTGGGAGCATCCGGCGGATCGGGCGGCGCTGGCGGCGCTACGGCGGATCCCGGCGTTCGACGAGGTGCTGCGGAAGCTGTTCGGGCTGTTCGGCGAGAAGCCGGTACGGCTGGCGTTCCAGGCGAACGCGGTGCGGGTGTCGGAGAAGCAGTTCGGGCGGATCTGGCGGCGGTACACGGAGGTGCTGGAGACGCTGGACTCGCCGCAGGCGTACGAGCTGTACATCTCGCAGACGCCGATCGTGAACGCGGGCGCGTACGGGATGGACAAGCCGTTCATCGTGCTGAACTCGGGGAGCGTCGCGCTGCTGGACGAGGAGGAGCTGACGTACCTGCTGGGGCACGAGCTGGGGCACATCCTGTCGGGGCACGTGCTGTACCGGACGATGCTGGTGCTGCTGCTCCAGCTGGCGTCGCTGGGCTTTCCGGTGATCGGGCTGGCGGCGCGGGCGGTGCTGATGGGGCTGCTGGAGTGGTCGCGGAAGGCGGAGCTGTCGTCGGACCGGGCGGGGCTGCTGGCGTGCCAGAACCCCGAGGCGGCGATGGGGTCGATGCTGAAGCTGGCGGGGGGCGGCGCGAAGGAGGACACGGATCTGGGGGAGTTCCTGAAGCAGGCGGACGAGTACCGCCAGAGCGGGGATCTCGCGGACGCGGTCTTCAAGGTGCTGAACCTGCTGGGGGCGACGCACCCGTTCCACGTGCTGCGGGTGGCGGAGATGCGGGATTGGATCGAGGCGGGGGAGTACGACCGGATCCTGCGGGGCGAGTACCGGCGGCGGACGGCGGATGAGACGCCCTACGCGGAGGATCTGGCGGCGGCGGCGCGGGCGTACCGGGAGGGCGCCAAGGACATGCTCGACCAGGTCGCGGACGCCGCGCGGCGGATGCGGGACTCGATCAGCGAGAAGTTCAACAAGTAGCCTCTCGCGCGCTGCGCTGCCCGTCCCGGCCGAGCCCTCGGCCGCCGACCGTGCGGCGCTGGCGATCCGCGCGCCGGGCGAGGCGCGGATCCGGCGCCCCACCGGCGAGATGCCGCCGGTTACGACCGTGTACGCCGGCGCGGACGCGCCGGAGGCGCTAGCGACCGCGCTGCGTGCGCGGATGCCGCCGCGGGCGCCGGTTCCCGCCTGAGCCCGGAGCCGCTGCCCCGGACCGGTCGCCGGCGCCGGACGGAACCCGTCCTCCGGACCGAACCGCAACTCGGGATCGATGCCCTGCTCCGGACCGATCCCCGATGCCGGCGCGATCCGCGACGCCGGCTCGATCCCCGAACCGCAGAGGCCACCTTGTTTCATCCCTGGCACGAGCTTTCTCCGGGGCCGCACCCGCCGGAGGAGGTCACCGTCGTCGTCGAGATACCCGGCCGCAGCCGCAACAAGTACGAGCTCGACAAGGCGAGCGGGCTCATCCGGCTGGACCGACTGCTGTACTCCTCGGTTCACTACCCGGGCGACTACGGCTTCATCCCGCGGACGCTGTCGGAGGATGGTGATCCTCTCGACGTCGTCGTGCTGGTGCAGGAGCCGACGTTCCCGGGGTGCCAGATCAACGTTCGGCCGATCGGGATGCTGCGGATGCGCGACCGCGGCGAGCTGGACGAGAAGATCGTCGCCGTGCCGACGGCCGACCCGCTCCAGGCCGGGTACTTCGACATCGCCGACGTGCCGCGGCACCTGCTGCGGGTAATCGAGCACTTCTTCGCTGTCTACAAGGACCTGGAGACGGGCCAGAAGGTCGAGATCCTGGGCTGGGAGCAGAGCATCGCCGCGTTCGAGGAGATCACCAGCGCGATCGAGCGGTACGCGCACAGGTACGGCGCGGCGGGCTCGCCGGCCGTCGGCGAGGCCTGACACCCTGGCCGCGAACCCGCGACGAACGGGCGACGGGACCCCAGGTGGGTGGTCGGTCGGCGGAGGCGGTTGGGCGGGAACTGCGGGTC
>JADGGV010000647.1 GCA_019689775.1 Gemmatimonadota bacterium | reverse complement strand
CCCCGAGCGCCCCCTCCTCCATCGCCTGCCGCACCAGCGCCCGCATCCGCTCCAGCTCCGCCGGCGTCGGCGCCCGGTCAGCGTACCCCAGCTCGTGCACCCGCACCGTCGTCGCCCCCACAAACGACGCCACGTTCGGCGAGATCCCCCGCTTCTCCAGGTACTCCAGGTACTCCCCCAGCGTCGTCCACGGGATGTCGTACTTGATGTCCCCCTGCTGCGCCTTCGCCAACACCTTCATCGTGTCCGAGAGCGGGCCCATCGAGTCGCCCTCCCCCATCACCTCCAGCGTCACCCCCTGCACGATGTCGCTCAGCCCCCGCGGGTCCGCGATCAGCGACTCCGTCGCCCAGCTCAGCATGTTGATGAAGCCCGGCGCCACCGCCAGCCCCGTCGCATCCACCTCCGTCTTCCCCTTCGCCCCCTTCAGGTCCCCGATCGCCACCACCGTATCCCCAGCGATCGCCACGTCGGCCCGCACCGGCGCCCCCCCGCTCCCGTCGTAGACCGTCCCGTTCCGGATCACCACGTCGTACGTCGGCTCCTGCGCGAAGCCGCACCCCACGGTCAACAGCACGCCCCCGACGAGGACGCGTCGTAGCGACTGGCGCATTCCGCTCCGCTCCCGCGTTGGGCCGCGCCCGGCGCCGTCGATCGTCGCCGCGCCGCGCGGCCGGTGGAGGTATACAGGGACGGATACGACACTAGCCGACGCCGGCCCCGACGGCAACACACCACCCGCGCAGGCGACGCCGGGCCCGCCGGCTCCCCGGCCGGCGGCGAGCCGCCGCCCCCGCCTCCGGTGCCACATCGCCGCTCGGCGTCCGGTCAGGCATCGCCGCTTGGCGAGGGGTCAGGCGTCGCCCGCCGCGCGCCCCCGCGTTGGACGATGGTCCAATCGTCGGTCCGACGGCGCCGTCTAGCTTCCGACTCTGGCTTCGCCGGCTCCGCGGGCGCCGCGCCGAAGCGGGCGCCCTCGCCCGGCCGACGCCCCGGCCGGGCGGACCGGAGTTTGCGGGCGCCTGCCGCCCTGCGCGGCGGCGTGTCACATCCGGTCCGGCAGATCTGTTTGCCGTTCGCGCTCCCGCTCCTGGCCGTCCGGGCGGGGCCGCCGGGGTGGGGAGCGAAACGGCTCTGCCGGACTTCGTCTCAGGAAGGATCGATGTGGCACATCCCGTTCGGCGTGCGCGTGCTCGCCGTGTTCGCGGTCTTCAGCGGCCTGTTCGGCGCGCTGTTCGGGCTCGGCCTGGCCGGGGTCGGCGGGCTGGGCTGGGTGACCGGGATGCTGACGGTGTCGCGCGGGGCGCGCTATTGGGGCGGAAGCGCGTTCTGGACCGGGATGGCGGCCGTGGGGATTGGCCTCCTCCTGATCGTGGTGGGCGCCGGGCTGGCGGCCGCGCGCCACTGGGCGTGGAGCCTGGCGCTCCTCATCGCGATCGCGATGGGCTTGCCGTCGGTCGTGGCGGTCTTGGAGGGGGAGGTCCTTGCGATCTTCGGCCTGCTCGTTCCCGCGATCGTGATCCTCTATCTCCTCCGCGCCGACGTGCGCGACGCGTTTCGCCACCGGCACGCGCGGAACCCCACCATGTAGGCGCCGGCGGCGCATCGCCGCTCGACGCGGCCCGACGGCGGTGGCGGGCGTCTCGTCGCGGTCGCTACACGTCGAAGATGACCCGCGCGCGCCACGTCTCGCCCTGTCGCGCCACGTCCAGCCCGTGGTAGGTCACGCCCTTCAGCTCCCGCAGCGCGCGGCCCGGGGCGCGTCGGCCGCGCACGCGCGCGCGGAGACGGTGCTCGCCCAGCTCCCGGAACTCGGCGCTCGCGAAGCTGAACCCCTCCGCCGCCTGGAGG
Organism: Gemmatimonadota bacterium; assembly: GCA_019689775.1. GTDB lineage: Bacteria > Gemmatimonadota > Gemmatimonadetes > Longimicrobiales > RSA9 > JADGGV01. The sequence continues at coordinate 258 of JADGGV010000647.1, read as the reverse complement.
TACAGCAGCTCGCGGAGCCAGGCGACGAGCAGCGCCGCCACGTCGCCGGCGGAGGCCTCGACCTCCCGCTCCAGGGGTGCGGCGCCCTGCCCGGCGCCGCGCGCCGGCGCCGCCCGGGTCAACGCGACCATCCCGGCCGCCGCGCGCGTGAACAGCTCCGGCAGCGAGCCGGCCGACACCTCGATCCCGACATCGCCGACGTGGTCGATGGCCTGGACGCCGTCCGGCAGCCGGACCGCCGCGTCCCGCCCCCTGCCC
>JADGGV010000049.1 GCA_019689775.1 Gemmatimonadota bacterium | reverse complement strand
GGCTCGGAGATGTGTATAACCCACAGGCCCGCCGGCGGCCCACCGAACCCGCCCCGCCCGACGCCCGCCGTCCGGCTCTCGAAGGTCCCCGCCATGAGAACCAGGGCCGGCCCGACGTAGGGGCCGGCCTCGCGGCGACCGGCCTAGCGGCGCTCAGCCGCCCGCGCCCTTCACCACGCGCTTCACGATCGTCCCCGCGGGGAGCGTCGCGTTCGCGCTCGGGACCTGGTTGATGATCGCCAGCTCGTCGAGCGGGACCGCGGAGGGGGAGCGCTGGTTGAAGGCGGCGAGGGTGGTGGCCGCGGCGAGGCGGACGATGGCGATGCGGTTCGGCTGCACCGCCAGCGCGGAGGGGTCGGTGAGCGGCGCGAAGCTGCGGATCGTCTCGCGGAAGGCGCGGTCGTAGGTGCCGAACGCGCCGGCGGGCGTGTACGCCGCGATCTGGTACGTGTTGCCGTTGTACTGGAGGTAGGCGATGTAGCCCTGGAGCGTGCCCTGCTGCGACTGCGCCTGGAAGACGCCGACGGCGGCGGGGATGCCGTTGATGCTCTCGCTCGAGACGTCGCCGACCTGGACGCCCTGCTGGGCGGCGAAGGTGCGCATCGCCTGGTCGGGCGCGCCCGGCGCGAGGGTGAGCTCGATGACGGCGTCCTGGCGCGGCGAGGCGGCCGCGACGGATTGGGCCAGGTTCTGCGTCGCCCACCCCGCGGGGAACTGGATGCGGAAGCGCAGGTCGGGGTGCAGGAACGTGGCGTCGCGGAAGAAGCCGTGGCGCGGGTTGGCGCCATAGACGAGGCCGTCGATGCGGTCGAGGTACTGCGCGCTGCCGACGGTGCCGCCCGCCGGCGGGGCCTTCGCGATGAGCTGCTGCACGTGCGTGATGCGCTCGGCCGTGCCGGGGTGCGTCTGGAGCCAGGAGGGCAACGGACTGGTGCCCTCGCGCTCCTCGAGCCGCTGGAGCGCCTCGAAGACGCGGGGCATCTCGCGCACGTCGTAGTGGCCGGCGCCGGCGTAGCGGAAACCGAGCTCGTCGGCCTGCGTCTCGGCGGCGCGGTCGTACTTCAGGAAGAGGAGCTGCATGCCGGTGCCGGCGATCTGACCGAGCTGCGCGACGGTTGGCGAGAGGATGGAGCCGATGCCGAGCGCGAGCTGGCCGAGCTGGGCGCGCGTGATGGCGCGGACCTGATGCCGGGCCGTGACGTGACCGATCTCGTGGCCGAGCACGCTGGCCAGCTCGGCCTCGTTCTGCATCAGGCCCATCAGGCCGCGGGTCACGAAGATGTAGCCGCCCGGCAGCGCGAACGCGTTCGGCGTCGGATCGTCCACGACGCGGAAGGTCCACGGCAGGTTCGGCCGCTCGGTGCCCCTGGCCAGATCCGCGCCGACGCGCTGGACGTACTGCTGGAGCGCGTCGTTGTCCACGAGGCCGATCGACTGCTCGACCTCCTGGGCGCCCTGGCGCCCCATCTCGATCTCCTGGCTCTCGGAGACGAGCGAGATCTCGGTCTTGCCGGTGACGGGGTTGCGCGCGCAGGCGGCCAACGCGAGCGCCCACACCGCGAGGTGGACGGCGGGCCGCGTCCGGCGCCGCACGAGATTGCGCATGTTCACGCCTCCTGTCGTTTCATCGCCGCGCCACGACGGTCGGGCGGGATGGTTTCAAGGCTCGTGCTCGTTCGAGGGGCGGGCTGCCGGCGCGCTACTGCTCGAGGAGCGCCGGGATGCTGACCTGGAGCGCGCGGGGATGCACGAGGACGGCGCCGTCGGTGGGGAGCCGGACCTCGACGGGCTGATCGCGGATCGCGCGGCGGAAGCCCTTCCCCTCGAGGATGCGGTGGATGTAGATCCGCCGCACGACGACCATGACGGTGGCCAGGATCGGGACGGCCACGAGCAGGCCCACGAAGCCGAGCAGGTGGCCCATGATGAGGACGCTGAGGAGCGTCAGGACCGGCGGGAGGTGGACCTGTCGCTCCATGATCATGGGCGCCACCACGTTCGCCTCGGCCAGGTGAACGCCGATGCCGACGGCGACGACGGCGAGCGCCTTGACCAGGCCGCCGGTGCCGAGCACGAAGAGCGCCGGGAGCAGCGTGGAGAAGAGCGTGCCGAAGAACGGGACGATGGCGACGGCGCCGGTGAACACGGAGAACGCGAGCGCGTAGGGGACGCCGAGCAGGAAGAAGCCGATGAAGGTGAGCAGCGCCAGCGTGCACATCGCGAAAAGTTGGCCGACGATGTAGGCGCGCAGCGTCCGGCCGAGGTCGGCGAGGATGTCGCGCACGAGCTCGCGGTGGACCGGCGGGATGAGCAGGATCAGGCCCTCGCGGTACATCGCCGGGCGGAGCGCCATGTAGATGCCCATGACGAAGACGCCGAAGACGTCGATGACGACCTGGACGCCGCCGAAGACGTAGGGCACGACGCCGCGGAAGTAGCCGCCGATCTGCTGGAGCAGCGGCGCGACGTAGCTCCCTTCCTTGTTGAACGGCTGGAGGATCTCGCGCAGCGCCGCGGAGCGCTGCGCCGCGCCGCGGAGCTGGAGCTCCCACTGCTGCATGAGCTGCGGCAGGCGGGAGAACAGGTCCTGCGACTGCTCGATGACCGGGGGGATGATCAGGGAGCCGACGCCGCCGATCGCGAGGATCGTGACGACGACGGCGCTGAGCAGGCCGAAACCCCGGGGCACCGCCAACCGCCGCTGGAGCGTGTCGGTGATGGCCCCGAGGTACAGGGACAGCAGGACTCCGATGAAGAGGAGGAGCAGGATCTCCGCGATGCTGTAGACGAAGAGGAGCAGCAGCAGCGCGAAGAGGGTCGCCGCCAGGATCCCGTAGCCGCGGCGGTTCATGCGCGCGTCAGGCCTCCTCCTCGACCTCCACGTCGTGCACGAGGCCCTCCTCGTCGCCGGCGCCGGCCGGCGTTCCGGCGGACTCCGTCGACCGTTCGCTGCCGGCGCCGAGCGCCTTGGCGGGGCCGGTCCCGCTGGAGGGGAGCGCGAGCCCCATCTGCTGCTTGAGCGCCAGGAGCCGCGCCTCGACGGACGCCGTCCCCGCGCCGAGCTTGGCGAACTCCTGCTCGAGCGAGTCGCCCGCGGCGAGCGCCTGCGTCACCTCGGCGGACGCCAGCGCCCGGCGCTCCGTCTCCTCGATCTTGTCCGCCATGCGCTCGAACGTGTCGAAGGCGGAGCGGTCGTTGAGGCCGGCCATGGTCTCGTGGATCCGCTTCTGCGCCTGCGCCCGCTTCTGCTTGGCGATGAGGAGGTTCTTCTTGCGCTTCGCCTCCTCGATCTTGTCGTTGAGCTGGCGGAGCGATTCCTTCAGCTTCTCGGTCTCGGCCGCCTGCCGCTCCCACGTCTCGTGCAGCGCCATGGCGCGCTCGGCGTGCTCCTGCTGCCGGAGCAGCGCCTGCTTCGCCAGATCGTCGCGACCCTCGCGGATCGCGAGCATGGCGCGCTGCTCCCAGTCGTTCGCCTGCTTCTGCTCCTCCTCGACCTGCGCCTTCAGCTTGCGCTCGTCCGCGATCGCGACCGCCACCTCCTGCTTCGCGCGGTGAAGCTGCTCACGCATGTCCAGGAGGACCTGGTTGAGCATCTTCTCCGGGTTCTCCGCCTTGGCGATGGCATCGTTGATGTTGGAGCGGAGCAACTGGGACAGCCTCGAAAAGATTCCCATGTCAGCCCTCGTGTGCGACCGGAACGAGCTGGGCCAGCCCCGGCAAATGGCTGGAAGCGGCCATCGTGAGGCTCTCGTAGGCGCTACGGAGCTCCTCGAAGTCGAGCGTGTCGAGTTCGAGCGCGTGCGAGAGGACGACCTGGTCCGCCTCGATGCCGTAGCTGCCGTGGACGATGTCCGTGGCGTTCAGCTCGAGCAGACGCCGATAAAAGGCCGCAAGGCGAGTATCGTCCGCGTCCCGCGGAAGCTCCATCACCTTCATGCGCAGGAGCAGCAGCGGCGGCTCGGCGCGCACGCCGACGGGCGCGCCGCCGTCGGCGGGCGGGATGACCCACATCCCCTCCTCGACCTGCTCGGCCGCCACGCCCATGCGGATGAAGTAGCTCTCGAGATCGTCGTACGTCGTCATGTGGGGCTCCGTCCGGAGGGTCGCCTTTCGGCACTCCTACGGTAGCGCAACCGTGAATGTTTCAGCAAGGCCGCGGCAATTGTGCGCCGATCCGTCACTTCGAGATTCCGGTCGGCCGCCGGGCCGGCTCGATTTGGACGAGCCGGCGGGCCGAGGGCGAGGCGGCGAGGCCGCCCAACGCCGTCTCGCGGTACGCGGCCGGCATCCGCCGCCCGACCTCGCCCATGATGTCGATGACCTCGTCGGCCGGCACCGGGAAGTCGAGCCCGGCGAGCGCCATCTCCGCGGCCGCGATCGCCTGCATGGCGGCCGAGGCGTTGCGGTAGATGCACGGGATCTCGACCAGGCCGCCGATCGGGTCGCAGATCAGGCCCAGCATCCCCTGGAGCGAGAGCGCGACGGCGGTGGCAACCTGCTCGTCCGTGCCGCCGGCGACCCAGGTCACGGCGGCGGCGCCCATGGCCGCCGCGGTGCCGGTCTCAGCCTGGCAACCGCCCTCGGCGCCGGCCAGCGAGGCGCGCTGCGCGATGACGCCGCCGATGCCGCCGGCGACCAGCATGGCGTCGACGAGCGCGTCGTCGTCGAGATCGAGGCACTCGCCGATGCTGACGAGGATCGCCGGGAGCACGCCCGCGGCGCCGGCGGTGGGCGCGGCGACGATCAGCCCCATGGCGGCGTTCACCTCGAGCGTCGCGATGGCGCGGGCGAGCGTCGCGGTCACGCGCGGGCCGAGGAGGCGCGGGCCGGCGTCCCAGAGGCGCTTCGCGCGGCCCCCCGTCAGCCCCGACGGCGAGCGGACCTCGCCCTTCAGCCCCTCGGCGATCGCCGCGCGCATGACCTCGAGCGTCCGACGGACGCGCGCGCGGATCGCCGCCGGCTCGACTCCGGTCTCCCGCGCCTCCGTGGCGAGCACGGCCTCGGGGATCGAGCGGCCGCTCTCGCGGGCGTCCCGAAGCAGGGATTCGACGGAACGGTGCATGCCATCCTTCCGCGCGCCGGCGCCCCGGCTCAGGCGATCTTGCCGACGGAGCGGGCCCAGCGCAGCCAGGGGAACGCCCGGATCTGGTTCAATACCCGCTCGGGCACGGGCTGGTCCGCCTCGATGGTCATGAGCGCGTCCAGGTGCCGACCGGTGCGATCCACGCGCATGGTGGCGAGGTTGATGCCCTCCGCCGCCAGGACGCCGGCGATCGCCGCGATCGTGCCCGGCACATCCTCGGCCAGGAGCACGAGCGTGTCGTAGTCGCCGCCGAGCGAGACCGCGAAGCCGTCGACCTCGGTGACCTCGATGCGGCCGCCGCCGATCGAGGCGCCGCGCACGCGCGCGCTCTCGCCGCCGGCCTCGAGCTCGAAGATCGCGGTGTTCGGGTGTGCGTCGTCGCCCAGGTCGACGGTGACGAACTCCCAGCGCATCCCGGCGCGCTCGGCCTCGGCGAAGGCATCTCGCAGCCGGAGGTCGTCGGGCATGAGCCCGATCAGCCCGCCGACGATGGCGCGGTGCGTCCCGTGCCCGTCGCCGGTCGCCGCGAAGGAGCCGTGCAACGCGATGCGCGCGCGCTCGGGTGTGGCGCCGAGGATGGCGCGCGCCATGAGCCCCAGCCGGCACGCCCCCGCGGTGTGCGACGAGGACGGGCCGACCATGACGGGGCCGAGGATGTCGAAGAGCGAGACCATGCGCGGCAGCTCCGTCACCCGACCGGCGCGAGGCCGAGGGCCTCGGCCACGAAGCGCCCGGTATGCGAGACCGGGTGCGCGGCGACCTCCTCGGGCGTCCCCTCGGCGACGATCGTCCCGCCGGCGTCGCCGCCCTCCGGCCCGAGGTCGATGATCCAGTCCGCGGTCTTGATGACCTCCAGGTTGTGCTCGATCACCACGACGGTGTTGCCCCGGTCGACGAGGCGGTGCAGCACCTCGAGCAGGAAGCGCACATCCTCGAAGTGCAGCCCGGTGGTGGGCTCGTCGAGGATGTAGAACGTCTGGCCGGTGTCGCGGCGGGCCAGCTCGGCCGCGAGCTTGACGCGCTGCGCCTCGCCGCCGGAGAGCGTCGTCGCCGACTGGCCGAGGTGGATGTAGCCCAGGCCGACGTCGGACAGCGTCTGGAGCTTGTGGCGGATGCTGGGTACGCTGTCGAAGAACTCGAGCGCCTCGTCGACGGTCATCTCGAGGACGTCGGCGATCGTGCGGCCCTTGTAGAAGACCTCGAGCGTCTCGCGGTTGTAGCGCTTGCCCCGGCAGACGTCGCAGGGCACGTAGACGTCCGGGAGGAAGTGCATCTCGATCTTCACGAGCCCGTCGCCCTGGCACGCCTCGCAGCGGCCGCCCTTCACGTTGAAGGAGAAGCGGCCGGGCGAGTAGCCACGCATCTTCGATTCCGGCAGCTCCGCGAACAGGTTGCGGATCGGCGTGAAGAGGCCCGTGTAGGTGGCCGGGTTCGAGCGCGGCGTGCGGCCGATCGGCGACTGGTCGATGGCGACGACCTTGTCGATGTGCTCGAGCCCGTCGACGCCGTCGTGGGCGCCGGGGATGACGCGCGCCCGGTAGAAGTGCCGCGCCAGCGCCGCGTGCAGGATGTCGTTGACGAGCGTGCTCTTCCCCGAGCCGCTCACGCCGGTCACGGCCGTGAACGTGCCGAGCGGGAAGCGCACGTCGATCCGCTTCAGGTTGTGCTCGCGGGCGCCGCGGACCACCAGCTCCTTGCCGGGCTCGGCCCTGCGGCGCTCCTTCGGCACGGGGATCTCGCGCTCGCCGCGCAGGTAGGCGCCGGTCAGCGAGCGCTCAGCCTTGAGGATGTCCTCGAGCGTGCCCTGGGCCACGATCTCGCCGCCGTGCCGGCCGGCGCGCGGGCCCAGGTCGATGATGTGGTCCGCCGCCAGGATCGTGTCCCGGTCGTGCTCGACGACCAGCACCGTGTTGCCGAGGTCGCGGAGCTGCTTCAGCGTCTCGAGGAGGCGCTCGTTGTCGCGCTGATGCAGGCCGATCGACGGCTCGTCGAGGATGTAGAGGACGCCGACCAGCCGGGAGCCGATCTGCGTGGCCAGCCGGATCCGCTGCGCCTCGCCGCCCGAGAGCGTCTCCGCGCTGCGCCCGAGCGTGAGGTAGTCGAGCCCGACGTTCACCAGGAACGACAGCCGCTCGCGGACCTCCTTCAGGATCGGCGCGGCGATCTCGAACGGCAGCGGCGCATCGTCGGCGTCGTCGCCCGCGGGCGGTGCGGCGGCCGCGCCCCCGCTCCCCCACTCGCCCGCGCTACCGTCCCGCGGCGGCGACAGCCGCAGCGAGCGGAAGAACTCGAGCGCCGCGCCGATGCTCATCTCGACGACGTCGCCGAGCGAGCGGCCGGCAACGGTCACGGCCAGGCTCTCGGCCTTGAGGCGCGTGCCCCGGCACGTCTGGCAGGGGAGCGTGGACATGTACTGCTCGAGCTGCTCGCGCACCGCCTCGGAGGTGGTCTCGTCGTAGCGGCGCTTAACGTTGGCGAGCACGCCCTCCCACGGCTCGAGGTAGGTGCCCGACGAGCCGCCGGCGCGGTACGGGAAGCGGATCTTCCGGCCGCCCGAGCCGTACAGCACGGCGTGGCGCACCTCCTCCGGGAGCTGGCCCCAGGGCGTGTTCGGGTCGAAGCCGTAGTGCTGCGCCAGGCCGGGGATGATCGAGCGGCGCAGGTGGCCGGTCGGCTCCCCCCACGGGAGGATGACGCCCTCGAGGATCGAGATGATGGGGTCGCCCGTGACGAGCTCCGGGCTGACCTCGCGCCGCGTGCCGAGGCCGCCGCACGCCTCGCACGCGCCGTACGGCGAGTTGAACGAGAACTGCCGCGGCTCCAGCTCCGCGAGCGACGTGCCGCAGTGCACGCAGGCGTAGCGCTCGCTGAAGAGGTGCGAGCGCTCGGCGCCCGCCTCGCCGTGGACGACCACCTCGACGATCCCCGAGGCCGTGCGCAGCGCCGTCTCGACCGAATCGGCGAGGCGCATCCGGTCCGACGCGCGGATGACGAGCCGGTCGACGACGACGGCGATGTCGTGGTTCTCGTAGCGGTTCAGCGTCGGCGGGCTCTCCAGGTCATAGACCTGGCCGTCGATGCGCGCGCGGACGAAGCCCTTGCGCCGCGCATCCTCGAATAGGTCGCGGAACTCGCCCTTGCGGCCGCGCACGAGCGGCGCGAGCACCTCGACACGCGTCCCCTCCGGCCAGCTCAGGAGCTGATCGGCGATCTGCGAGGCGGACTGGCGGCGCACCGGCCGACCGCATGACGGGCAGTGCGGCGTGCCGACGCGCGCCCAGAGCAGGCGCAGATAGTCGTAGATCTCGGTGACCGTGCCGACGGTCGAGCGCGGGTTGCGCCCGGTGGTCTTCTGCTCGATCGAGATGGCGGGCGAGAGGCCCTCGATGACGTCGACATCGGGCTTCTCCATGATGCCGAGGAACTGGCGCGCGTAAGCGGACAGCGACTCGACGTAGCGGCGCTGTCCCTCGGCGTAAATCGTGTCGAACGCGAGCGAACTCTTTCCCGAGCCCGACAGCCCGGTGATGACGACGAGCCGGTCGCGGGGGATCTCGACGTCGAGGTTCTTGAGGTTGTGCTCGCGGGCGCCGCGGACAACCAGCTTCTCGTCAAGCATAACCGTGGAATGTGCCTCCGGGGGTCGGACCGGTCAAGCGGCGGGGGCGCGCCGCGCGACCGGTCGCGGTGAGGTCGCGTCGACGGCCGATGGGACGCGACGAGCCCGGGGCCCGGCGGCGCGAGGTCTCGCGTGGGCCGGGTCCGGGGCTCCGCGTCGGGCGCGGCGTACGGCGCTCGTCCGGTCCGCTTGATACCCGCGGCGCGGGGGCACGATCCGGCGCTCAGCGCACGGAGGCGCGTTCGGCGGCCTGCGCGGAGAGCGGCAGCCAGAGGGTGAAGGTGGAGCCGCGCCCGCACTCGCTCTCGACGGTGAGGTCGCCGCCGAGGAGGCGGGCGATGCGGCGGCTGATCGCGAGGCCGAGCCCGCTCCCGCGGTGGTCGTCGGAGGCGCGGTAGAACTCCTCGAAGATCCGCTCCTGCGCGTCCGGCGCGATGCCCTGGCCGGTGTCCGCGACGGCGATGCCCAGCCAGGGGCCGGCGGCGCCGCGTCGCTCGGCGACGACACTCGCGCGCAGGGTGACGCTGCCGCCGTGGGGCGTGTACTTGAAGGCGTTGGAGAGCAGGTTGTCGAGGATCTCGCGGACGCGGCGGCGGTCGGTGGCGGCGCTCGGGAGCGCGGGCGGCAGGTCGACGACGAGGCGCAACCCGCTGACGTCGGCGATCACGTGGTAGTCGGCGACGGCCTCGCGCACGACCTCGGCGATGTCGGTCGCGCGGCGCTCGATGCGGAGCGCGCCGGCCTCGGCCTCCGCGAGGTCGAGCAGCTCGTTGATCGACAGGAGCATGGTGCCGGCGGCGGCGCGGATGCGCGAGATCGTGTGGTCCTGCGCGCTGGTGAGCGGGCCGCACCCGCCCATCTGGAGCAGCTCGCAGTAGGCGACGACGGCGCCGAGCGGATTCTTCAGGTCGTGCGTGACGCCGCGGACGAGGCGGGCCTTCTCGTCGGAGATGCGGGCGGTCTCGGCGAGCGCGCGCTCGAGCTCGCGGCCGCGCGCCTCCGCTTCGTCGGCGGCGCGGCGGGCGTCCATGGCGAGGTCGCGCAGCCGCCCGCCGAGGCGGAAGACGAAGACGGTCGCGGCGACGGCAACGAGCAGGAAGGAGAGCGACAGCGCCAACTGGAGGCTCTCGATGCGCTCGATGCGCTCGCGGCGCTCGCGCGCGGTCGCGGCGGTGGCCGTGCGCAGCGCGGCGAGCCGCGCCAGCACCGGCTGGACGAGGGCATCCTCGTCGGCCAGCGGCGCCGCGGTCGGGGGGTCGCCGGCGCGCTCGAGCGGAAGCGCGTGCCAGCGCGCGAGCGCGGGACGCAGCTCGGCGACGGCGCGGGCGACGCCGGGGTCGAGCGCATCGGCGAGCGCGGCCAGCCGCGCCAGGTCCTGCCGCTCCATGGCCTGCTGCGCGCGCAGCCGGGCGACGTACGACGTGCGGCCGGTCAGGAGGTAGCCGCGGCGCGCGCCGATCTCGCCCACCACGTCGCGCTCGAGGTGGTCGATCACCTCGCGGGCCGGGATGCTCAGCTCGGCGATGGCGCGCCACTCGCCACGCACGCTGCGGTCGCAGAGCAGCGCCGTGGCCAGGAGACCGACGAGGGAGAGGAGGAGGGCGGCGAGCGGGACGAGCGCCACCCACCAGGCGGTGGGGGTACCCGGCGGATTGGCGGCGGCGCGGGGTCGGAGCGCGGTGATGCCTCGCATCGGACTCCGGGCAGCGGTCGAAGCCATGCCGGGCGCGGAAATCCGACGCCCCGGCGTGTGGGTCTGTCGGTCCCTACACGCCGGGCGGTCGGTTTGTGCCGCTAGCCGACGGGCGCGCGGCTCACTGCGACGTCGCGTGGCGCGGCGGCGCGTTCTTCACGTACTTGTCGAACCACGCCAGCTCCTCGGCGAGCACGTCGAGGATCGACTCACGCGCGGCGTAGCCGTGCGCCTCGTGCGGGAGGTAGACGAAGCGCACGGTCCCGCCGAGCCCCTTCAGCGCGGCGTAGAGCCGCTCGGAGTTGATCGGCCAGGTGCCGTCGTTGTCGTCCGCCATGCCGTGGATCAGCAGGAGCGGCTCGTTGATCTTGGACGCGTTCTGGAACGGCGACATCCGGTTGTAGAGGTCGGGCACCTCCCAGTACGTGCGCTGCTCGTTCTGGAAGCCGAACGGCGTGAGCGTCCGGTTGTAGGCGCCGCTCTCCGCCGCGCCCGCGCGGAACAGGTCCGAGTGGGCGAGCAGGTTCGCCGTCATGAACGCGCCGTAGCTGTGGCCGGCGACGCCGACGCGGTCGCGGTCGACGACGCCGAGGCGGTCCAGCTCGTCGACGGCGGCCTTCGCGCTGGCGACGAGCTGCTCGACGTAGTGGTTGTTGGCCGTGTCGCCGCCGAGGATCGGCATGCTCGGCCCGTCGAAGACGGCGTAGCCCTCGAGCGTGAAGAGGAGGTAGGGCGTGCGCCGGACCATGGTGAAGCGGTTCGTCGTCGCGGCGACCTGGCTGGCCGCGGCGGCGCTCGCGTACTCTCGCGGGTACGCCCAGATCACGGCGGGGAGCCGCGTCCCCTCCTTGTAGTTCGGCGGCAGGTAGAGCGTGCCGGAGAGGGTCACGCCGTCGTCGCGCTTGTAGACGACGAGCCGCTTCTGCACGCCCTTGGTGAAGGCCGGCGCCGGGTCGGCGAACGCGGTGAGCGCGCGCGGCGCGCCGCGCCCCTGCCGGACGAAGTAGTTCGGCGGCTCGGTGGCCGACTCGCGCCGGGTCAGGAAGCGGCGCCCGTCATCGTCCAGGAGCGCGACGACCGCCTCGTAGTGGTCGGCGTCGCCGCGCCAGAGCCGCTCGGTGCGGAGCGTGCGCAGGTTCAGGCGATCGAGGAAGGGGCGCTCACCCTCGGGCGAGGCGCCCGCGCCGGCCAGGTAGATCCAATCGCCCTTGCGCACGAGCGGCGTGCTCGGGGCGCGGCCGAAGCGACCCTGCGCCGCGCCGTCGAGGTGGATCGGGTCGCCCGGATCGCCGTAGCGGTCCTCGGCGCTGCGGTCCCACAGCTTGCGCGCCGCCGCGGCCGGCTGGTCGAGCTGCGCGATCCACGTCCGGGTCCAGCGCTTCTCGCGGTTGAACTCGGTCACGAGCGCCAGGGCGCCGCTCGCGAAGCCGGCCGACTGGAAGCGGTCCTTCAGGCGGATCAGCTCGCGCGGCTCACCCGCGAACGGCGCGGCCAGTACCAGGACGTGGTCCCGGTACTCGGCGGGGCGGCGCGGGTCGCCGCCGTCGAGCGCCTCGGCCCAGTAGAGCGTCGCCGGCTCGGTCGGCACCCAGCCGATCGAGCGCGGCCCGGTGCGGACCCCGCGCAGCGGTGTGCCCTCCGCCGCGGGCTGGCTCGCAATGGCGCGCACCTTCTCGCCGGCGATGCTCCACACCTCGGTCTCCTTCGCGAAGTCGTCCTGCCCCAGGTGGTAGGAGTACGGCCGGACCGTGCGGCGGATCAGGATGAACTTCCCGTCCGGCGAGGGATCCGCGATCTCGAAGATCGCGGGCGCGCCGACCTTCGTGACCTGGCCGCTGGCGACGTCCACCAGCCCGAGCTGCGCGGTGAAGTAGTAGTCGTAGAGCGCCTCGTCGTACGGGCTCGTGAGCATGTCCTCGTGCGTGCGCTCCGGCGCGGCCTTGCCGCTGCTCTGCTGCACCACCGGGCCCACCGGCACGGCCGGCGGCTTCGGCTCCGGGCCGCGCCCCTCCGGTACGAGCTGACAGAGCAGGTGCGCCGCGTCCGGCATCCACTCGCACGGATCGCCCTGCACCGCGTTCAGCCGCGCATCCGTGACCCGCTTCGCCTCGCCCGTGGCCGCATCCGCCACCCACAGCTCGATGCCGTCGTCACGCACGCGCACGAACGACACGCGCCGACCGTCCGGCGACCACTGCGGGAACCCCAGCACCGAGCCGGCCGGCACGGACACCCGCCGCTCCGCGCCGTCCGCCACCGTCTTCAGCGTCAGCCCCGAGACGTGGAAGTTCGGCCGGAACGGCCCGTTCGTCCGCGGGTTGATCCGCTCCCCCGCTAGACGGTAGAGCGGCTGCGACAGGTCCGCGATGCTCGCCATGCTCGGCTGCTCGACCAGCAGCAACCGCGTCCGGTCCGGGCTCAGTCGGCCGGTCGGCAGCGTCGGGGCGTCCAGGATGTCGACGATCTCCTTCGGCGGTAGGCGGTACGGCTCCTGCGCCACCGCAGCCGGCGCCACCGCACCGAGCAACACCGCGAGAACGGAGGGGATCCGCGCGAAGCCGCGCGCGATCGCAGAACCGGGTCGCGACATGGAATTGCGTCCGCGTTGAACGGGAACAGGGTAGGATGCCGCCATTATACGACGCCGTCGCGACGCCCGGCAACAGGCCCCGACCTCGATGCCGCACGCCCCGGTCTCGAGCGGGCCGGCCCAACGCACGACGCCCGGCGGGCGTGGTCCCCACCGGGCGTCGCCGACCGCTCCCGGGGTGCGACGTTACTTCGCGCGCTCCAGGTACTTCCCCTCGCTCGGGTCGACGCGCACCAGCTCGCCCTCGCTGATGAACGCCGGGACCTGCACGGTCACGCCGTTCTCCAGCTTCGCGGGCTTGGTCATCGCCGTCTTCGTCGCGCCGGCCAGGACGGGCTCCGTCTCGACGACGCGCAGCGTCAGCGAGGACGGCAACTGGATGCCGATCGGCTTCCCTTCGTAGAACTCGGCCAGGATGACCATGTTCGGCGTCAGCCACTGCGCGGCATCGCCGAGCGCCTCCTCGTCGAGCTCGAGCATCTCGTACGTCTGGTTGTTCATGAAGTGGAAGTGATGGCCGTCGCTGTAGAGGTACTGGAGCTCCTGCGTCGACAGCGTGGCCCTTTCCACCGTGTCGGCCGCGCGGAAGCGGTGCTCGACGGTCGTGCCCGTGCGGAGGTTGCGCATCTTGGTCTGCACCATGGCGCGCAGGTTCCCGGGCGTGTGGTGGTGGAAGTCGATGACGCGGTGGGGGTCGCCGTTGAAGACGATCACGTTCCCGCGCCGGATCTGGGTGGCCGGCATCGCCATACGCCGTCTCTCCTCGCTCTTGGTTCGGCGCCGGGCCCGCGGGCCGGGGCGCAGCCAATAAATATCGCGGCGCGCGAAGGCGAGATCAACCTAGCCCAGCGTGCTGAGGAGCCAGGCCAGGATCTTGGGCCAGACCTCGGCGCGGGCGGTGCGGCTGACGACGAGGCCGGCGTGGTCGAAGTCGGCGGAGAAGCCGGTGCTCCGGCCGCAGAGGAGGAAGGTCTTGTCGCTGGAGCCGGCGAGCTCGTAGAGCGCCTGGACGGCGTGGGGCGGGGCCTCGAGGCGGTCGCCGGCGCCGGCGACGAAGAGCGCGGGGTTCGGGAGCTCGCGGATGCGGGCGACGTAGTCGGTGCCGTCGTCGCCGGTCCAACGGCGGGTGAGGTTCCAGGTCATCCACTGGGCCATGACGCCGGGGAGCTCGTCCTCGGGGCCGAGGCGGAGGAGGCGCGCGGGGAACCGGCCGAGGAGCAGCGAGGACCGGCGCACGAGGCGGGTCGTGGTGCGGCGGAAGCCCTGGAGCCAGGGGACGGGGGTGGCGACGACGACGAGGGCGCGGACGCGGCGGCGGACGTCGGGGTCGGCGGCGGCGGCGACGAGGGCGGCGGCGCCGCCGGCGGAGTGGCCGATGAGGACGACGCCCGGGTGG
>JADGGV010000048.1 GCA_019689775.1 Gemmatimonadota bacterium | reverse complement strand
AGCCGCGCCACCGGCTCCGCCTCCCCGCCGATCATCAGGCAGTAGCCGCGCTCCAGCCCCCAGACCCCGCCGCTCACCCCGACGTCCAGGTAGTGAAGCCCCAGCCCGCGCAGCTCCCCGGCTCGCCGGATATCGTCGTGGTACCAGGAGTTCCCGCCGTCGATCAGCGTATCCCCCGCCGACAGCCGCGGCGCCAGCTCGCCGATCTCCCCGTCCACCAGCGCCGCCGGCACCATCAGCCAGACCGCCCGCGGCGGCCGCAGCCGCGCCACCAGATCGTCCAGCGACCGCGCCCCCCTCGCGCCCTCCCGCTCCAGCGCCGCCACCGCTTCGGCGTTCACGTCGTAGACCACGCAGTCGTGCCCCGCCCGCAGCAGCCGCCTCACCATGTTGGCGCCCATCCGGCCGAGGCCGATCATCCCGAGTTGCATCCGCACCCTCGCTCGCTGGGGTCAGCGCCGCGCCGCCCGCCACCGCGCCCCGCGCACCGGCGTGCGCCGGGCCCTCCATCCCCGCCCCGCAAGGTCCAGCCCACTGCGCGATGCGCGCCGGCGCCGCCCGGCCGCCGCCCCGCGCTGGAACGCCGGCGGCCGGCCCCGCGTTCGGGTGGGGCGGACACCCTTGGACTCGAGACGCGACAGGAAGGGGGAGCGACGTGACGCGCAAACCGATCCAGGCCGCCGTGGGCGGCCCCGACGACGAACGTGCCCGGGCCGACGCGCTCCGCGACGCGTACGCGCGCTGGGCGTCCGGCGTCGCCGTCGTCGCCGTCCGCGACGAGCCCTACCTCTACGCCATCACCGCGACCTCGTTCACGCCCGTCTCGCTCGACCCGCCGCTCGTGCTGGTCTGCATCGGGCGGAACGCGTCCGTTTGGCCGTTCCTCCAGGTCGGCGCGCCGTTCGCCATCAGCATCCTGGCGGCCGGGCAGCGCCGCATCGCCTCCATCGTGGCCGACGGCGGCCCACTCGTCCGCCCGCTCTTCCCCCCGGACGGCGACCCCGTCGTTCCCGACGCCATCGCCGCCTTCGCCTGCACGGTGAGCGCGACCCATCCCGGCGGCGACCACCGCATCGTGGTCGGCGCCGTCGAGCGCGTCCAACTCGGCCCGGCGGCGCCGCCGCTCGCTTACTTCGACCGCGAATACCGAACCGTCGACTGAGCCGCTGCCCCGGCCGGCGCCGGGCCCGCGGCGGAAAGGAGCACACCCGCATGCGCGCCGTTCGTATCCACGAGACCGGAGGCCCGGACGTCCTGCGCCTCGAGGACGTCCCCGTCCCCGAGCCCGGTCCGGGCCAGGCGCTCGTCCGCGTCGAGGTCGCCGGCGTCAACTTCATCGACGTCTACAAGCGCACCGGCCTCTACCCCGTGCAGCTCCCGGCCACGCTGGGCGAGGAGGGCGCGGGCGTCGTCGCCGCCGTCGGCCCCGGCGTCCGCGAGGTCCGCGTCGGCGACCGCGTCGCCTGGGCGAGCGGTTTCGGCTCCTACGCCGAGTACGTCGCCATCGGCGCGGACCGCCTCGTCCCCGTGCCCGACGACGTCCCCGCCGACCGCGCCGCCGCCGCCATGCTCCAGGGGATGACCGCCCACTACCTCGCCACCAGTACGTTCCCGCTCGAACCCGGCCACCGCGCCCTTGTCCATGCCGCCGCCGGCGGCGTCGGGCTCCTCCTGGTCCAGCTCGCCCGCCGCCGCGGCGCCGTCGTCATCGGCACGGCCGGCACGCCCGAGAAGGCCGAGCTCGCCCGCCAGGCCGGCGCCGACCACGTCATCGTCTACACGCAGCAGGACTTCGCCGCCGAGGTCCGGCGCCTGACCGACGGCCAGGGCGTGCACGTCGTCTACGACTCCGTCGGCCGCGCCACGTTCCTCGCCGGCCTCGACCTCCTCCAGCCCCGCGGCATGATGGTGCTCTTCGGCCAGTCGAGCGGCCCCGTCGAGCCGATCGACCCGCAGATCCTCAACCGCAAGGGCTCGCTCTTCCTC
This sequence comes from Gemmatimonadota bacterium, assembly GCA_019689775.1. Lineage (GTDB taxonomy): Bacteria > Gemmatimonadota > Gemmatimonadetes > Longimicrobiales > RSA9 > JADGGV01. The sequence goes on along the minus strand of JADGGV010000048.1, from coordinate 12,456 downwards.
ACCCGCCCCTCCCTCATGCACTACACGGCCACGCGCGACGAGCTGCTCGCCCGCGCCGGCGACGTCCTCGCCTGGGTCGCCGACGGCTCGCTCCAGCTCCGCATCGACCGCGAGCTCCCGCTCGACCGCGCCGCCGACGCGCACCGCGCGCTCGAGGCGCGCCGCACCGCCGGAAAGGTGCTCCTCCGCGTCGCGCCCGCCGTCGAGGCGTGAAAAACCGGAGCGGGGCGGGCCGGCCGCGCCCCCCCGCCCCCCCCAGCCCGCGGCGCGCCCCCCCGGGGGGGCGCCCCAACCCCGCGGGGGGGGCCGCCCCCCCCCCCCCCCTCCGCCCTCACTCCACGCCGCCGCTCGCGCTGTCCGCCGCGGTCGCCGGCAGGATCCGGCGCAGCAGCGGCGCCGGGTCCGGGTCCCGTCCCATGAACTCCCGGAACAGCTCCAGCGGGTCCGCGCTGTCGCCCCGCGACAGGATCGCCTCGACGTATGCGCGCCCCGTCTCCCGGTTCAACACGCCTTCCCGCTCGAAGCGCGTGAACGCGTCCGCGTCCAGCACCTCCGCCCACTTGTACGAGTAGTAGCCCGCCGCGTACCCGCCGCTGAAGATGTGCGTGAAGCTCGCCAGCATGTTCGGCGACGCCGCGTCCGGCCGGATCGCGAACGGCCGCAGCACCGCCTCCGCGAACGCCAGCGGGTCCTCCGCCGAATCCGGGTCGTAGCGCGTGTGCAGCTCCAGGTCGACCGTGCCGTACCCGAGCTGCCGCATCTGGTAGTACGCCCCCATGAACGTCCGCACTGCCAGCAGCCGCTGGAACAGCTCCTCCGGGATCGGCTCGCCCGTCCGGTAGTGCCGCCCGATCAGCGCCAGCGACGCCCGCTCCCACGTCCAGTTCTCCATGAGCTGCGACGGCAGCTCGACGAAGTCCCACGCCACGTTCGTCCCCGCCCGCGCCGCGATCTCGACCCGCGACAGGATCTGGTGCAGCACATGCCCGAACTCGTGGTACAGCGTCTCGACCTCGTTCTTCGTCAGCAGCGACGGCGTGTCCCCCTGCGGCGGCGTGAAGTTCGCCGCGAGCAGCGCCAGGTGCGGCGCGAACCCCGCCGCCGTCGGGCGCCCCGTGATCAGCGCCTCCATCCACGCGCCGCTCCGCTTGTCCGTCCGCGGGAAGAAGTCGCCGTAGAACGAGCCGATGTGCACCCCGGCCTCGTCACGCACCTCGAAGTAGCGCACGTCCGGGTGCCACACCTCCTCGATCGGCACCTCCTCGATCCGCAGCCCGAACACCCGCCGCGCGGTCTCGAACAGCCCCGCCAGCACGCCGTCGAGCGGGAAGTACGGCCGCAGCTCCTCCGGATCCAGCCGGTAGCGCTCCTTCCGCAGCCGCTCCACCACGAAGGCCGCATCCCACGGCTCCAGCCGGTCGTAGCCCAGCCGCGTGCGCGCGTACTCGTCCAGCTCCGCGATCGCCGCCTCGAAGTGCGGCCGCGTCCGCTCGAACAGGTCCCGCTCGAACGCCAGCGCGCGCGCGCCGCTCCCGGCCATCCGCTCTTCCGTCTGGAAGTCGGCGTAGTCCCGGTACCCCAGCGTCCGCGCCAGCTCGCGCCGCACCCGCAGGATCTCCCGCACCAGCGGCCGGTTGTCGCGCTCCCCCTCCGTCGCCCGGTCCGTGTACGCCTCGTACATCACCCGGCGCAGGTCCCGGCGCTCCGCGTTCTCCATGAACCCGACGTACGACGGCGCGTGCAGCGTGAACCGCCACCCTTCCAGCCCCTTCGACTCCGCGCTCGCCCGCGCCCGCGCCACATCCGTCGCCGGCAGCCCCGCCAGCGCCGCCGGGTCCGTCACCACCAGCTCGAACGCGTTCGTCGCGTCCAGTACGTTCTCCGCGAACCGCTTCGTCAACCGCGCGTGCTCCACCTTCAGCCGCACCACCCGCTCCCGCGCCTCCGCCGGCAGCGACGCGCCCGACCGCTCGAACGCCCGCACCCACTTCGCCACGTGCCGCCGCCGCACCGGATCGAGCGAGGCCGCCTCCGCCGTCTCGCTGAACTCCCGCATCGCCGCCCACAGCGCCGGGTCCGCCGTGAGCGACGCCTCGAACTCCGCAATCTCCGGGTTCACCTCCTCGTACGCCGCCCGCAGCTCCGCCGAGTCCTTCACCCCCAGGAGGTGCCGCACCACGTTCACCACGCGGTCCAGCCGCTCCACGACGTCGTCCACCGCCGCGACCGTGTTCGCGTACGTGCGCGCCCCCGTAAACGACGTCACTGCCGCGATCCCCGCCCGCGCCGCGTCCAGCGCCGTCCGCACCGCCGGCACGACGTGCTCCGGCCCTATCCGCTGGAAGGGAATCCGATATACCGTATCCAGCAACGGATTGTGGGGTGTCAGCGTATCCATTTTCGCCGCTTCGCACGTGGGAACGTTTGGCGCGCCCGCGCCTGCGGGCCCATTGCACACTATTATTCAGTGCCGACGTCCGGCGCGCCACCATGGCCGCCGCGGCCACGCACCGCGCGGCGACGCCCGATTACTCCCCGACCATCCGCTCGACCGGCTCCTGAAACGCCTGCTCCCGCGCCGAGCCCCGCGGGAACAGCCATGCGATGACCAGCCCGATCACCGCGACCCCCGCGAACGCCACGAAGATCGCGTCCAGCCCGCCGTCCAGCGCCGCCGTCAGCGCCTGCCGCGTCCCGGGCGCGAGGAGCGCGCGCTGCGCCGGCTGGAGCGCCGCATCCACGTTCACCCCCTCCCGGAGCACCGGTGCCAGCGCGCGGTTCAGCACCGCGCCGAAGACCGCCACCGCGATCGCGCCGCCGATCGTGCGGAAGAACTGGATCGCGCTCGTCGCCACGCCCCGCCGCTCCCACGGTACCGCCGTCTGCACCGCCACCAGATACGGCGTCGCCCCGCACCCGAGCCCGAACCCGGTCAGCGCCATCATCGCCATCAGCGTCGTCGTCGAGGTCGTCGGGCTCGCCGTGATCAGCCAGAGCGTCCCGATCACCGCGACCGCGGCGCCCACGATCACCAGCCGCCGGTAGCCGGTCCGCAGCAGCAGCCGCCCCGCCAGCGTGCTCGCGATCGGCCACCCCACCGACATCGGCGCCAGCACCATCCCCGCCTCCACCGCGCTCCTGCCCTGCACCCCCTGGACGAACATCGGCACGTACGCCGACGCCGCCAGCAGCAGCGTCCCGATCACGGCGCTCCCGCCGCTCGACACCGCGATCAGCCGCGACCGGAACAGGTCCAGCGGCAGCATCGGCTCGGCGGCCCACCGCTCCTGCCACAGGAACAGCAGGAGCCCCGCGGCGGCCAGCGCGAGCGCGCCGAGCGCCAGCGGGCTGAGCCACCCCCACGTCTGGCTCCCCTCCAGCAGCGCCACCAGCAGCAGCGTCACCGAGATCGTCAGGCTCACCGTCCCCGGAACGTCCAGCCGGTGCTCGCGCCGCGCGGACTCCTCCGTGAGCTGGCTCCGCAGCAGCAACGCGGCGGCCACCCCGACCGGCAGGTTGATGTAGAACACCCACCGCCACGACAGCAACTCCGTGATGATCCCGCCCGCCGCCGGCCCCACGATGCTCGACAGCCCCCACACGCCCGAGAAGACGCCCTGCATCTTCCCCCGCTCCTCCAGCGTGTAGATGTCGCCGATGATCGTGTTGCCGATCGGCGTCAGCCCGCCCGCGCCCAACCCCTGGAGCGCGCGGAACGCGATCAACTGCTCCATCGACCCCGCAGCGCCCGACAACCCCGAGCCCAGCAGGAACAGCCCGACCGCGATCAGGTAGATGCGCCGCCGCCCGTACAGGTCCGCCAGCTTCCCGTACAGCGGCACCGTCGTCGTCGACGTCAGCAGGTACGCCGAGAATACCCAGCTATACCGCGCCACCCCGCCCAGCTCCGCGATCGCCGTCGGCATCGCCGTCGAGACCGCCGTCGCCTCCAGGGCTGAGATCACCATCCCGAGTAGCAGCGCCGTCGTCACCAGCTTCCGTCGTCGTCCCGGCCTCATGCGTCGCGCGATTGCAATCCAGGGTTGCGGCCGCGTCGCGCGCCCCCGCCCCAAAGGGATGCGGAAAGCCCGCAACGAACGGCCAAAAGCGGTGTAGTATCGGGCATCCCCGCAGCCGCCGCCACGGGAGGTCCGGGCACGCATGCGCATCACCGCCCTCGAGCCGCAGCGCCGCGACGACGAGCGCGTCAACGTCCACGTCGACGGCGCGTTCCGCTGCGGCCTGGCCCTCGAGATCGTCCTCGCCGCCGGCCTCCGTGTCGGCGCCGACATCGACGAGGCGACGCTCGCCGAGCTCGAGCGCCAGGACCTCCGCTGGAAGTGCCGCCAGTCCGCCCTCGCCCTCCTCGCCTATCGCGCGCGCTCCGCCGCCGAGCTGCGCCGCCGGCTCCTGTGGAAGGGGTTCCCGCCCGACGTCGCCGACGAGGTCCTCGCCGACCTGCGCGAGAAGCGGTACGTCGACGACGCGGCCTTCGCCGCCGCCTTCGTCCGCGACCGCGTCCATCGTCGTCCCCGCGGCCGGCGTCGCCTCGTCCAGGAGCTGCGCGCCAGGGGCGTCGAGGCCGCCACCGCCGGCGACGCCGTCGACGACGCTTTCGCCGACCATGCCGTCTCCGAGGTCGAGCTGGCCCGCGCCGCCGCCGAGGCCTGGATCCGCAAGCGCGGCGCGCTCGCCACCGACGGCGACGCCCGCCGCGACGCCCGCCGGCGGCTGCGCGCCTACCTCGCCCGCCGCGGCTTCGCCGGCGACGCGATCCGCGACGCCACCCGCGCGCTCGATTGACGCCGCCTCGCGCGCCGCATAGCATCCCCGCGGTCTTCCCCGGTCCTCCGACTCGCCGAGCGTCGATGCCGCGCACCTGCCACGTCGTCCTCAACCCCACGTCCGGCGGCGGCCTGGGCCGTCGTCTGCGCGGCGAGGTGGAACGCGAGCTCGAGGTCCGCGGTATCGCTTTCACGCTGACGGAGACCGCGCGCCGCGGCCACGCCGTCGAGATCGCGCGCGCGGCCGCCGAGAGCGGCGCCGACGTCGTCGTCGCCGCCGGCGGGGACGGCACGATCCACGAGGTCGCCAATGGCATCCTCGCCGCCGCGGACAGCGGCCGGCCGGCCGCCGCGCTCGGCGTCATCCCGATCGGCACTGGCAACGATTTCGCCAAGCTGCTCGAGGGGGGACTCGACCGCGGCCGCGCCTACGAGGCGCTCGCCGCGGCCCGAACCGTCGACTTCGACGTCGGCGCGGTCGAGTGGGAGGGAGGAAGGGAGTACTTCGTCAACGGCATGGGGACCGGCGTCGACGTCGAGGTCGTGCGCCAGATGGAGCGCCTCCCGCGCCTCCCCGGCGTCGTCTCCTACCTCGCCGCGCTGGTGCGCGCCGTCCTCGGGTTCCGCGCGATCCCGCTCCGGATCGCGCTCGACGGCCGCGCCGACGAGCGGCGTGTCATGATCATTGCCATCGGCAACGGACCCTGCCTCGGCGGCGGCTTCTGGGTGACGCCCCGCGCGCGGCCCGACGATGGCCGGTTCGATGTCTGTATCGTGGACGACCTGAACTACTACCGAATCGCCCGCACCATCCCGCGCGTCATGCGCGGGACGCACGACGGGCTGCCGGATGTCAGCCTGCGCACCGCCCGGGTCATCGAGCTGGAGGCCGGGGGCGCTCAGCCGCTCTTCTTCCACCTCGACGGCGAGCTGCGCGAGCCCGCCGCCGCCCGTCGGCTCCGCGTCGAGGTCCGTCCGGCCGCGCTCCGCGTCGTCGGCGGCAAGGCGACGTCCCGCTCCGGACCCGCCACGCCGTCCGCCGCCGGCGGGCCCCGCTCATGCGCCGCGCCCGCCCCGCGGCCGGCGCGGCCGTCGCGGCCGCGCTCGCGCGCGGCGCCCGCGGCGCCGCGGCCCAGCAGCCGACCCGGCCGCCGGCGGCGACGCCGCCCGCCGCCACGTCGCCCGACACCGTCGCCCGCGACAGCGCCGCCGGCGGGCCGCGCGTCGCGCCGCCGCGCATCGCCGAGCGCGACAGCTCCGGCACGAGCACGCTCCGCGTCAAGCCCGGCATCGCCCTGATCCACTCCATGCTCCTGCCGGGGTGGGGCCAGCTCGAGGCCGGCGCCCCCACGCGCGCCGCCGTCTACTTCGTCGGCGAGGCCGCCAGCGTCGGCATGCTCGCGAAGACGTGGCGGAAGCTCGCCGATACCCGCGACCGCCGCGCCGCCCGTCGCGTCGCCATCCAGGACTCGGTCCTGGACGCCGCCCAGACCGACACGATCCTGGCGGCGAAACTCGACAGCAGCGCCGTCGCGCTCGACTCCATTGTCCGCGCCGACACGCTGTTCCAGCGCCTGGGCAAGCTCACCCGCGCCCGCCGCCGCCAGCGCGAGGACTGGATCACCTACACCGCCTTCTGGATGCTCGCCAGCGGCGTCGACGCCTTCGTCACCGCCCAGCTCTCGGACTTCCCCGCCGACGTCGGCATCGCGCCCGCGGCCGGCGGCGGCCTCGAGTTCCGCGCGTCGCTCCCCGCCCGGAGACCGCGGTGGCTCCGCTGACGCCGTCGCCCGCCAGCCCGATCGGCGTCTTCGATTCCGGGGTCGGCGGCCTCACCGTCGTCCGCGAGATCCTCTCGCGCCTCCCCGCCGAGCCGATCGTCTACTTCGGCGACACCGCCCGCGTCCCCTACGGCCCGAAGTCGCCCGATATCGTTCGCCGCTACGCGCGCGAGGCCGCCGCGTTCCTCCTCTCGCGCGGCGTCAAGGCCATCGTCGTCGCCTGCAACACCGCGACCGCCGCCGCCGCCGACACGCTCGCCGCCGAGCTCGACGTCCCCGTCCTCGGCGTCATCGAGCCCGGCGCCCGCGCCGCCGTCGCCGCCACCCGCACCGGCCGCATCGGCGTCATCGGCACCGTCGGCACCATCCGCTCCGGCGCCTACGACCACGCCCTCCGCCGCCGCCTCCCCGAGGCCCGCGTCTACGCCCAGCCCTGCCCGCTCCTCGTGCCGCTCGCCGAGGAAGGCCTGGTCGACGGCGACGCCGCCCGCCTCATCGCCGAGGGCTACCTGGACCCGCTCCGCGCCCTCGACATCGACGTCCTCGTCCTCGGCTGCACCCACTACCCGCTCCTCCGCCCGCTCATCGCCCGGATCATGGGGCCCGCCGTCGCGCTCGTTGATCCCGGCGCCGAGACCGCAGCGGAGCTGCACGGCGTGCTCGAGCGGCGCGGCCTCCTGCGCGGCGCGGCGACGCCGCCCGCCCACCTCTTCGTCGCCAGCGACGCGCCGCTCCGCTTCCGCGAGCTCGCCGGCCGCTTCCTCGGTCGGCCGGTCACGGAGGTCGAGCGCGTGGATGTCGAGGGCTTCGACCGCGCCGCCTGAGGCCGGCCGTTCCGCCGGCGGGGACCGCGGCCTGACCGGCCTCGCCGCGCGGCGGTGCGGCCCGGGCGCTACTCCCAGCGCCGCATCTCCGGCGCGCCGTCCGCCGGAACCACCACGTAGGTGAAGTGCCGCACCCAATCCCCGGCGTTCACGTACCACCGCCCCGGCTCCACCTCCACCAGCGCCGGAACGTGCGCGTGCCCGCAGACCACGAAGCCGAGCGCCGGCTCCGCCTCCAGCCTCGAGCGCGCCCACGCCTCGATGTAGCGCGCACGTCCCTCGCTCGACGCGTCCTCGCCCGCCTTCGCGTCCGTGCTCGACACCCGCCGCGCCAGCCACAGCCCCAGCTCCGGGTGCAGCACGCGGAACGCGCCGATCGCCAGGCGTCCCCGGATCACCGCCTTCAGCATCCGGTACTTCAGGTCGCCGCGCCCGACCCCGTCGCCGTGCACCACCAGCGCCGGCTTCCCCCCGAGCGTCGTCCGCAGCTCGCCCGCCGTGAACGTCATGCCGACGCGCTCCGTCAGGAACCGCCCGCCCCATGCGTCGTGGTTGCCCCCCACCATCGCCACCGGCACGCCGGCATCCACCAGCGAGGCCAGCGCCGCGAGCGCCCGGAAGTGCTCGCCCGGCACCACGTCGCCGTACTCGAACCAGAAGTCGAACAGATCGCCCGGCAGCAGCAGCGCCGACGCGTTCGCGCCGACGTGCTCCAGGAACCGCAGGAAGCGCCGCTCCGTCTCCCGGGGCACCGCCCCGAGGTGCACGTCCGACGCGATGTAGGTTGGCTTGGTCATGCGCGGGAAGCTAAGCCCCCGCGCCGATTTCCCACAACTGCGCCTTGGCGCCGCGCTGGGCCGCGCTGTATCTTCCCGCCCATGGATTCACTGGAGACGACCATGGCGACGACGCAGCGGGAGCGCATCCTGCCCGACCGCCCCACCGGCGTCCGGCCCCCGGGGCCGCAGCCCGCGCTCGCGCCCCCGCGCAACCCGGGCCTCCCGCTCGAGCTGGACTGGATCCGCGACGTCCGCGTCAACCGGAGCGCCGTCGAGCGCCGCGCCGCCGCCATCGGCACGCGCCGCACGGTCAAGCGCGCCTGGCAGGCCGCCTGGCTGCTCCGCGCCGTCACGCTCATCGACCTGACCACGCTTTCCGGCGACGATACGCCCGGCAACGTGCTCCGGCTCTGCGCCAAGGCCCGCCGCCCGGTCCGTGATGACCTCCTCGACGCGCTCGGCGCCCGCGACCTCGGCATCACCACCGCGGCGGTCTGCGTCTACCACGCCTGGGTCGAGACCGCCGTCCGCGCGCTCCAGGGCAGCGGCCTCCCCGTCGCCGCCGTCTCCACCGGCTTCCCGGCGGGGCTGTCGCCGTTCCCGCAGCGCGTCGCCGAGATCCACGCCTCCGTCGCCGCCGGCGCCCGCGAGATCGACGTCGTCATCACCCGGGCCCACGTGCTGCGCGGCGAATGGGAGGCGCTCTACGACGAGGTCCGCGCGTTCCGCGACGCCTGCGGCGACGCCCACCTCAAGGTCATCCTCGGCACCGGCGAGCTGGGCACGCTCCGCAACGTCGCCCGCGCCTCCCTCGTCGCCATGATGGCCGGCGCCGACTTCATCAAGACCTCCACCGGCAAGGAGTCCACGAACGCGACGTTGCCCGTCGGCCTCGTCATGGTCCGCACGATCCGCGCGTACTTCCAGCGCACCGGCCACGCCGTCGGCTTCAAGCCCGCCGGCGGCATCCGCACCGCGAAGCAGGCCCTCGAGTGGCTGCTCCTGATGAAGGAAGAACTCGGCGAGCGCTGGTGCCGCCCCGACCTCTTCCGCTTCGGCGCCTCCTCGCTGCTCGGCGACATCGAGCGCCAGCTCGAGCACTTCGTCACCGGACGCTACTCGGCGGCCCACCGCCACCCCATGGCCTGAGAGAGATCGTGAACGTCGCGGAGATCTTCGAGACCCTCGAGTACGGGCCCGCGCCGGAAAGCGCCGCCCCCGCGCTCGCCTGGCTGGACCGCCACGAGCGCACCTTCGGCCTCTTCATCGACGGCCGCTGGGCGCCGCCCCGCTCCGGCGAGTACTTCGAGACCGTCAATCCGGCCGACGCCCGGCCGCTCGCCCGCGTCGCCCAGGCCGGCAAGGAGGACGTCGACCGCGCCGTGGCCGCCGCCCGCGCCGCGCTCCCGGCCTGGCAGGCGGTCCCCGGCCACGCCCGCGCCCGCTACCTCTACGCGCTGGCCCGCCAGCTCCAGAAGCACTCGCGCCTCTTCGCCGTCCTCGAGTCCCTCGACAACGGCAAGCCGATCCGCGAGTCCCGCGACATCGACATCCCCCTCGTCGCCCGGCACTTCTATCACCACGCCGGCTGGGCCCAGCTCATGGAGCGCGAGTTCCCCGGTTACACCGCCGTCGGCGTCGTCGGCCAGATCATCCCGTGGAACTTCCCGCTCCTCATGCTCGCGTGGAAGGTCGCCCCGGCGCTCGCCATGGGGAACACCGTCGTCCTCAAGCCCGCCGAGTTCACGCCGCTCACCGCGCTCCTCTTCGCCGAGGTCTGCGCCGACGTCGGACTCCCGCCCGGCGTCCTCAACATCGTCACCGGCGACGGCCGCACCGGCGCGCTCATCGTCGAGCACCCCGACGTCGACAAGATCGCCTTCACCGGCTCCACCGAGGTCGGCCGCATCATCCGCGAGGCCACCGCCGGCTCCGGCAAGCGCCTCTCCCTCGAGCTCGGCGGCAAGTCGCCCTTCATCGTCTACGACGACGCCGACCTCGACTCCGTCGTCGAGGGCGTCGTCGACGCCATCTGGTTCAACCAGGGGCAGGTCTGCTGCGCCGGCTCCCGCATCCTCGCCCACGAGGGCATTGCTGCCACGCTCGAGGCCCGCCTCAAGGCCCGCATGGAGACGCTCCGTGTCGGCGACCCGCTCGACAAGGCCGTCGACATCGGCGCCATCGTCGCCCCCGCCCAGCTCGAGAAGATCCAGCGCCTCGTCCGGCAGGGCGTCGAGGAGGGCGCCGTCCTGTGGCAACCCTCCTGGAGCTGCCCCACCGAGGGCTGGTTCTTCCCGCCGACCCTCTTCACCGACGTCTCGCCCGCCGCGACTATCGCCCAGGTCGAGATCTTCGGGCCCGTCGTCGTCATGATGACGTTCCGCACGCCCGAGGAGTCCGTCGCCCTCGCCAACAACACGCGGTACGGCCTCGCCGCCTCCGTCTGGACCGAGAACGTCAACCTCGCGCTCGACATCGCGCCCAAGCTCAAGGCGGGCACCGTCTGGATCAACTGCACCAACGTCTTCGACGCCGCCGCCGGCTTCGGCGGCTACCGCGAGAGCGGCTACGGCAGGGAAGGGGGCCGCGAGGGGCTGTGGGAGTACGTGAAGCCGGAGTGGGAAACGCACGCCGCGAAGGCCGGTCTCGCCGCCGCACGCCCCGATCTCGATGCCGCAGGCCCCGATCTCGATCTCGAGCCCGACCCCGCGCCCGCGCCCGGCGCCGGAGGCGCGGCGCCCGCGCCCGATGCGGTCCTCAGGAACGAGATCGAGTTCGCGCCGAACGGCGCCGCCCCGCTGCCGCCGATCGATCGCACGGCGAAACTCTACATCGGCGGCCGGCAGGTCCGCCCCGACCAGGGCTACTCCCTCCCGGTCCACGCTCCCGACGGCCGCCTCCTCGGCGAGGTCGCCCACGGCAACCGCAAGGACATCCGCAACGCCGTCGAGGCCGCGCACAAGGCCGCGGCCTGGGGCCGCGCCACGGCCCACCTCCGCGCCCAGGTCCTCTACTACATCGCCGAGAACCTCGCCGCCCGCGCCGACGAGTTCGCCGCCCGGGTTCACGCCATGAACGGCGCATCCCCGGCCGCCGCCGCCGAGGTCGCCCGGGCCATCGAGCGCCTCTTCACCTACGCCGCCTACGCCGACAAGTTCGACGGCGCCGTCCACCCCACGCCGTTCCGCAACGTCACGCTCGCCATGCACGAGCCGATCGGCGTGATCGGCGTCGTCTGCCCGGACGACGCGCCGCTCCTCGGCTTCATCTCCACGGTCATCCCGCCGATCGCCATGGGCAACGCGGTCGTCGCCGTGCCGTCCGAGCGTTTCCCGCTCGCCGCCACCGACTTCTACCAGGTCCTCGACACCTCGGACCTCCCCGGCGGCGTGCTCAACATCGTGACCGGCCGCCGCGACGAGCTCGCGCAGGTGCTCGCCGCCCACGACGACGTCGACGCCGTCTGGTACTTCGGCTCCCGCGAGGGGAGCGCCGCCGTCGAGCGCCTCTCCACCGGGAACATGAAGCGGACCTGGGTCGACTACGGCCGCCCCCGCGACTGGACCGACCCCCGCCAGGGCGAAGGCGTCGAGTTCCTGCGCCAGGCCACGCAGGTCAAGAACATCTGGGTGCCGTACGGGGAGTGATGCCGCCGATGCCGAACGCCGCGACGCCCGCCACCGGCCCGGGCCGTCCCGCGGCCGGCGCCGTGGGGGGGCCGGCCGCTCGCCCGGCCCATCCGGCGCCCGCGCGGGAAACCGTCTCCGAGATCCGCGTCCGCTACGCCGAAGCCGACCAGATGGGCTTCGTCTACCACGCCCATTACCTGGTCTGGTGCGACATCGGCCGCACCGAGTTCATCCGCGGCCTCGGCACCAGCTACGCCGAGCTCGAGCGCGGCGGGCTCCTCCTCGCCGTCGCGGACGCGCGCCTCCGCTACCTCGCGCCCGCCCGCTACGACGACCTCGTCCACGTCCACACCCGGCTCGAGCAGGTCCGGTCCCGCGCCGTCACGTTCGGCTACGACATCGTGCGGGCGGAACCCGGTCCCGCCGCCCGCCTCGCCACCGCCACCGTCGCGCTCGTCGCTCTCGATGCCAACGGCTCGCCCCGCACGCTCCCGCGCGAGTTCCGCGCCCGCCTGGAGGCCGTGGCCTCGGCGCCTCGCTGAACCCGCCGGCTGGTCCATCACCCTTGCGGTCCTCGCCGCGGCGTGCGCACCGCCGCCGGCGCCGCCCGCCCCCCCGCCCCCGGTCTCTTATAAACAAATGACGCGGCCGACGATATG
>JADGGV010000646.1 GCA_019689775.1 Gemmatimonadota bacterium | reverse complement strand
CCGCCTCCGTCATTTTTTTACACCATAGCGGTGATAGATTGTTCCGCGCCCGCTCCCCCGGGCCCGGCGCCCGCGGCGCCGAAGGCGACTCCCGCCCGCAGCCGTTCGCAACGTTCCGGGCTCACGAGCACCGAATCGCCGAAACCGACCGAACCGCGATGAGTCGCCGCCCGTGCGTCCTCCTCGTCGAGGGGGATGAGGCCTACGGCCGTGCGCTCCTCGACCGCCTCGCCGGCGAGGCCGGGTTCGAGGGCGCCGGCACGCTCGTCCCCACGCTCGCGGGCGCCATCGACGCCCTCGCGCAGGCCACCTTCGACCTCATCCTCCTCGGGCTCGATCTCCCCGATGCCCCCGGCCTCGAGGCGGTGACCCGGCTCAACATCGTCGCGCCCGACGTCCCGCTCATCGTGCTCGCCGAGGCCGCCGAGGAGGCCACCGCGCTCGAGGCCCTCGGCCACGGCGCCCAGGAATACCTGCTCCGCGATGAGGTCACCGGCCGCGCGCTCGGCCGCAGCCTCCGCTTCCTCACACACCGCCGACGCGCCGCCGAGGAGGTCGCCCGCCGCGAGCGCTTCTACCGCTCGCTCATCGAGAACTCCTCCGAGGTCATCTCGATCCTGGATGCCGCCGGGACGATCCGCTACACCAGCCCCTCCGTGCGCCGCATCCTCGGCTATCGCCCCGAGCAGCTCCTCGGCAATCAGCTCGCGGACTTCCTCCACCCCGAGGACGTCGAGCTCGCGCGCGAGACGCTCCACGACGTCGTCGCGCGCCACGGCTCCACGCTCGCCACCGTCGAGGTCCGCATCCGCCACCACGACGGGCACTGGCGCGTCCTCGAGCTCACGCTCGAGAACCGGCTCGACGACCCCGTCGTCGCCGGCGTCGTCGGTAACGCCCGCGACGCCACCGACCGCAAGAAGGCCGAGGAAGCCCTCGACATGAGCCAGGAGCAGCTCCGCCAGTTCCAGCGCATCGAGGCCATCGGTCGCCTCGCCGGCGGCGTCGCGCACGACTTCAACAACCTGCTCACGGCCATGTCCGGCCACATCTACCTGCTCCAGAGCGACATCTCCGAGCAGGATCCCCGGCGCATCCACCTCGACGAGATCCGCCGCTCCGCCGAGCGCGCCGCTGGCCTCACCCGCCAGCTCCTGGCCTTCAGCCGCAAGCAGGTGCTCCACCCCAGGGTGCTCGACCTGAACGCCGTCGTCCGCGATTTCGAGGGCATGCTCCGCCGGCTCATCGGCGAGGATATCGAGCTCGTCGTCCGGACCGGCCAGGACCTCGGCCGCGTCCGCGCCGATCTCAGCCAGATCGAGCAGGTCATCATGAACCTGGTCGTCAACGCGCGCGACGCCATGCCCGACGGCGGCCGACTCGTCATCGAGACCGCCAACGCCCGCCTCGGCGCCAACCACCCGCGCAAGTACGGCTACGTGCGCCCCGGCGCCTACGTCCTCCTCGCCGTCGAGGACACCGGCCACGGCATGGATGAGCGCACCCGCGCCCAGGCGTTCGAGCCGTTCTTCACGACCAAGGAGGTCGGGAAGGGAACCGGGCTCGGCCTCGCCACCGTCTACGGCATCGTCAAGCAGAGCAACGGCTTCATCTGGGTCGACAGCGAGCTCGGACGAGGCACCCGCTTCGAGATCTACCTCCCCCGCGTCGACGAGGAGCCCGAGGCCCTGCGCCCGGCCGTCGAGGCCGGCGAGCGCCTCTGCCAGGGCTCCGAGACCATCCTCCTCGTCGAGGACGAGGAGGCCGTCCGCTCCCTCGCCACCGGCGTGCTCCGCCGCAGCGGCTACACCGTCCTCGAGGCCGATTGCGGCGAGGAGGCGCTCCGCCTCGCGCGCGCCGCCGATCGCCGCATCGACCTCCTCGTCACCGACGTCGTCATGCCCCGCATGAGCGGCAAAGAGGTCGCCGACGCGCTCCTCGCCGACGACCCCTCGCTCCCCGTGCTCTTCATCTCCGGCTACGCCGCCGACGCGCTCCAGGCCGGCTTCCACCCGCGCCACGGCTTCCTCCAGAAGCCGTTCACCCCGGATGTCTTCAGCCGCGCCGTGCGCGCGCTCCTCGACAGCGCCGCCGCCCCGGCCCGCTCCCCGACGTACTCGTAGCGCAGCGACCTCCCC
>JADGGV010000645.1 GCA_019689775.1 Gemmatimonadota bacterium | reverse complement strand
GGTCGGGCACCCCCGCGCATCCGGCCGTCCCCCACGAGACCCTTGCCATTCGCCGCCTCCGTATCGCATTCTGTATACAGAAATCGCCGCAAAATTTTGTCCCAATCCCCTGAATCGGCCACGAGCCGGCCACGAACCGTTGCATCCGACGATCCGCGGCGCCGCGCCCCGGGCGCGGCATGTGGCGGCGCCCGGCGGCGTCCACGCCCCGCGGATCCCAGATCGAGACCCGCTCCACCGGTGTTACCCGAACCCAGGAGGTGGATATGCCGTCCGTACCGAGACCGACCGGGACCGTGCGGCGTCGAGGTTGGCTCCTGCTCGCGACCGTTCTGGTGGGGCCGCTACCGGCCGCGCATGGGCTGGCGGCGCAGCAGTCGGGCGCGGTCGGAGGGGTCGTGGTCGAGGCCGCGACGCGGCGTCCGCTGGTCGGGGCGCAGGTGGTGATCGGGCAGCGCGGGACGATCACGGACAACCGGGGGCGGTTCGTGATCCCGAACGTCGCCGGGCCGACGGCGTCGCTGCGGGTGGTGATGATCGGCTATCGGGACGTGGTGCAGACGGTGGAGGTCGGGCGCACGGATCTGGTGCTGGCGATGACGGAGAGCGCGACGACGCTGGACGAGCTGATCGTGACGGGGACGCCGCAGCAGCAGTTGAAGCGGTCGCTGGGGAACGCGGTGGGGACGGTGGACGTGGCGAAGACGACGGAGCTGGCGCCGCCGCCGAACGTGCATCAGCTCCTGAGCGGCGTCTCGGGGGTGGCGGTGCTGTCGGGCGGCGGCGACATCGGCTCGAGCGCGAACATCCGGATCCGGGGCGCGAACAGCCTGTCGCTGACGTCGGAGCCGCTGATCTACATCGACGGCGTGCGGGTGAGCAACGCGGCGAACGACGGGCCGGGCGTGGACTCGCGGTCGCCGCCGTCGCGCCTGAACGACATCGATCCGGACAACATCAAGTCGATCGAGGTGATCAAGGGGCCGGCGGCGGCGACGCTGTACGGCACGGAGGCGTCGAACGGCGTCATCAACATCATCACGAAGCGGGGGAGTGCGGGCGCGCCGGTGTGGAACCTGACGGTGAAGCAGGGCGCGAACTGGCTGCCGAACCCGGAGAAGCTGTTCGGGGATGTGTACTACCGGAACTCGGCGGGGCAGATCGTCGCGTTCAATCCGCTGCGGAGCGATCGGGTCACGGGGGAGTATCCGGGCGACACGATCTCGTACGGTCCGTGGTTCCGGACGGGGCACCCGCAGGAGTACGCGCTGAACGTGAGCGGGGGCACGGGGCCGGTGACGTACTTCTTCGCCGGGGGTTGGAATCGCGACGAGGGGCCGGTCGACTACAACTGGAAGAACCGGCTGAACACGCGGGCGAACCTGACGTACACGCCGTCGGAGCGGCTGTCGCTGGACGTGGGGCTGTCGTTCATCAAGAGCCGGTACCGGTCGGCGGGCGCGGCGCAGCCGATCTCGGTGACGATCGTGTGGGCGTGTCCCTCGCCCGGCTGCGAGCCCGGGAGGGGGCTCGCGGGCGGGGTGGACGGACCGACGCGCGGCTATCTCACGGGTCCGCCGGAGCGCTACGAGGAGGATTACGAGGGCTACGAGGACCTGGCGCGGGGGATCCTGACGGGGACGGTGAAGCACCAGCCGTTCTCGTGGTTCACGCATCGGCTCACGGTGGGCGGCGACTTTACGGCGCAGCGGCTCTCGTCGCTGTCGCGGCTGAGCGAGACGGTGGGCGCCAGCCGGACGGGATCGGCGAGCGTGCAGGACTACCGGGAGGCGCTGAACAGCATCGACTACGCGGCGGTCGCGACGGCGCCGGTGGGTCCGGACCTGAGGTTCGAGACCGCGGTGGGGTTGCAGTACTACCGGAAGCAGGCGACGACGGAGACGGCGACCGGGAGCACGTTCCCGGTGCGCGCGCTGGAGACGGTGAGCTCGGGGGCGATCCGGAGCGGCGGCGAGTCGTTCCTCGAGAACAAGACGCTCGGCACGTACGTCCAGGAGCAGGTGTCGTGGAGGAACCGGCTGTTCCTGACCGGCGCCGTGCGCGGCGACGACAACAGCGCGTTCGGCAAGAACTTCGACTTCGTCGTCTACCCGAAGTTCAGCGGGAGCTGGGTGGTGAGC
>JADGGV010000644.1 GCA_019689775.1 Gemmatimonadota bacterium | reverse complement strand
GGTCGATGAAGGCCGCCCACCCCCGCGCCAGCACCGACGCCCCCGCCGCCGGCCGGCCGCGCCGCGCACGGGCATCGGGCGGCCCCGATGTCGAACCCGACATCCCGTCGGCGCGCCTCGGGCCTCAGTCGCCCGGCTGCCCCGCGTCCTCGCCGCGCACGTCCAGGTCGACCTCGACCTCGACGTCCGGTCGCTCCTCCTCTTCGCGCTCCGCGGCCGCGCGGCGCCCCGACTCGTAGCTGGCGCGCACGTCCCGCAGGCGCCGCTCCAGCTCCGCCCGCGTCTCGCGCGCCGCGCTCCGCCCCGCATCGAACGCCTCCCGCGCCGCGTCCACCCGGTCCGTCACGCCGCGACGCACCGTGTCGATCGTGTCCGCCAGGGCGTCCTGCACCCGCCGCACACGGTCCTCCGCCGTCTCCCGTAACCGGCGCGCGCCGTCCACCAGCTCCTGGCGCGTCTCGCGCCCCGACCGCGGCGCGAGCAGCAGCGCCGCAGCGGCGCCCAGCACCGCACCCCACAGAAACGCGGCCACGCTCCCGCCGCGGCGCTCCACCACGATGTACGGCGAATCGTCGTAGTCCGACATGGGTCGCTCCTTCGAGTCGAGGCCCCCCCGCCGCCGCGCCACTCAGGACGACGCCGGCACCGGATCTTCCACGTACGAGAGCATCCGCTCCCGCAGCTCCTTCTCGTCGACGCCGAGGATCGTCGCCGTCTTCTTGTAGTCGCCGCCCGTGAACGCGAACGTCTTCAGCGTCAGCACGCGCCCCGCCTCCTGCAACGACATCCCCACCTGGAGGTGCACGTCCGGCTCATCGAGGTCGGTCTTCTGCTGGAGGTCGCTCGCCTCGATCCGGTCGCCCCGGGCCAGGATCACCGCCTTCTCGATCCGGTTCCGGAGCTGCCGCACGTTCCCCGGCCACGAGTACGTCTGGAGGTACTCGATCGCCCCCTCGCCGAAGCCCTTGATGTCCTTCCCGTGCTCCTTCGCGAAGCGGCGCAGGAACTCCTCCGCCAGCAGCAGCACGTCGCCGCCCCGGTCCCGCAGCGGCGGCAGCTCGATCTCGATCACCGCCAGCCGGTGATAGAGATCCTCGCGCAGGTGCCCGTCCTTCAGCGCCTCCTTCAGGTCCTTGTTCGTCGCGGCGACGACGCGGATGTCGACCTCGATCTCCTTCTTCCCACCCAGCCGGCGGAACGCCCGCTGCTCGAGCGCGCGCAGGAACTTCACCTGCACGTCCGCCTCCATCTCCGCCACCTCGTCCAGGAAGAGCGTGCCGCCGTCCGCCAGCTCGAACGCGCCCGGCTTCTCCGCGATCGCCCCCGTGAACGCCCCCTTCTCGTGACCGAACAGCTCGTTCTCCAGGATCTCCCGCGGGAACGCTCCGCAGTTCAGCGCGATGAACGGCCCCTTCGCCCGGTTCGACTTCTGGTGCAGCGCCCGCGCGACCAGCTCCTTCCCCGTCCCGCTCTCCCCCACGATCAGCACGCTGGCCGTCGACGGCGCCACCTTCTCGATGATCGAGAAGATCTCCCGCATCTCCTCCGACTGCCCCAGCATGTCGCCGAAGCGCGTCAGATTCTCCAGCCGCTGCTGGAGCTGCTTGTTCGCCGTCCGGACCTGGTACTTCTCCAGCGCCCGCGGAATCAGCGCCTTCAGCCGCTCCAGGTCGAGCGGCTTCTCCAGGTAGTCGTACGCGCCCCGCCGCATCGCCTCCACGGCGTCGGCGACCGTCCCCTTCCCCGTGATGAAGATGACCTCGCTGTCGATGCCGGCATCCCGCATCCGCGCAAACAGCTCCAGCCCGTCGATCCCCGGCATCTTCAGGTCGGCCAGCACCAGACCGAAGTCACCGCCCTCGACCTTCTTCCACGCCTCCTCACCATCCGTGGCCGTCTCCGCCTCATAGCCGTCCTCCTGCAACAGCATCTGCAGCCCTTCGGCGATGTGGCGCTCGTCGTCCGCGATGAGAAGCTTCGATCCGCTCATACCATCTGTGGGTTGAGACCGGGAGTCCCGGTCCGTGGTCGTCAACCTAGTCCGGCGCCCGAGGACGGGTCAAGCCGCCGAAAAGCCGGCAGCCACGCCGAAAGTACGGCCCCGCGGCCGTCGCCTCCGGGCCACTCCACCCGCAACTCCCC
>JADGGV010000643.1 GCA_019689775.1 Gemmatimonadota bacterium | reverse complement strand
CTGCGAGCTGCTCGACAACGCTCATGGGCAGCCAGCTCCCCGCATTCGCCGCGCCACGACGCGCAGCCCCGGCCGTGCCCCGGGGGGCTGAACGGTTACGATTGTGTAAATAACTATCTGCCGCCCGGGGAGGGTGAGGTGCCCGGGTATTCCGTTGTCAGGTTTTATCCTGGTCATCCTGTCCAACTAATTTCATTTTCCCGGGTCCACCCTCGTAATCGCCGCACGCGGCTAGGCGGCCCGCCGGGCCAGGCCGTGCAACCGCCGCTCGGGCCTGTAGGGGAAGAAATCCATGATCTCCCCCGCCCGCACGCGCTCCTGCATCCCGCGCCAGAAGTCGACCGTGAAGAGGTCCCCATGGACGTCGTGGAACGCGTCGCGCAGCGGGGCGGGCACGCCGAGGAAACGGGGGAATTCCTCGGGGAAGACGTCGTGTTCGCCGACGTGGAACCAGGGCGTGTCGGCCATCGCCTCCACATCGTCCCGCGGTGGCGGCATGACGCGGAACGACATGTTCGTGAGCAGGTCGACCTCGTCGTAGTCGTAGAAGATGACGCGGCCGTGGCGGGTGACCCCGAAGTTCTTGAGCAGCATGTCGCCGGGGAAGATGTTGGCGGCGGCGAGGTCCTTGATCGCCTGGCCGTAGTCGAGGATCGCGTCGAGCGCGGCGTCGCCGGTCCTCTCGGCCAGGTACAGGTTCAGCGGCACGACGCGCCGCTCGGTGTAGAGGTGCTCGAGCACGACGCGCTCGTCGTCGATGCTCACGGTCTTCGCGGCGACGTCGCGCAGCTCGCGCAGCAGCTCCTCGGAGAAGCACTCGCGGCGGAACTCGAGCCGCTCGAACGGCTGCGCGTCGGCCAGCCGGCCCACCCGGTCCCTCACGAAGATGAACTGGTACTTCTCGATCACGCCGCTCCGCGTGATCCGCTTCGGCGCCGCGAACCGGTCCTTGATCAGCTTGAAGACGACGTTGAAGCTCGGGAGCGTGAACACGCACATGACCATGCCGCGGGCGCCGGGGGCCAGCTCGAAGCGCGCGTCCGTCTCCGCGAGGTGGCGCATGAGCGCGCGGTACAGCTCCGTCTTCCCATGGCGGTTGAAGCCGACCGCGGTGTACAGCTCGTCCGGGCGCCGGTGCGGCATCAGCGAGCGCAGGAAGTCGACGACGGCGCTCGGCCGCGCCGCCTCCACGTGGAAGTACGAGCGCGTGAAGCCGAAGACGACGCTGGTCTCGTCGGCGGTCAGCAGCACGGCGTCGACGCCGACGCCGGCCGGCGGGTGGAGCAGCGCGAGGACCAGCGGGACGGACTCGTCGCCGCGCCAGATGCGCCCGACGACGTACGCGCCCTTGTTGCGGAAGAACAGCGGGGCCAGGATGTCGATCGCGTCGATGCGGCGCGGCGGCGCGAGCTCCGCCTCGATCCGCCGCGCCACGCGCGCCGCATCCCCGTCCAGGTCGGCCCATCGCGCCGCGATCGGCAGGTCCCACAGGATCCGGCGCAGTGCGGCCTCGACCCCCTCGGCCGTGCCGTAGCGGCGGTACGTTCCCTCGTCGCCCTCGTGCGGCGTCGACACCTCGTCGCCCACGAACTCGAGCGAGCGGTCCACGCCGACCACGGCGTAGACGCGGCGCAGCACCGAGTTGTAGAACGTTTCCGCCAGCTCCCGGTCCGGGCGGCCGCCGCACGACCGCGCGAACGCCGCCTTGATGTCGCCGCCCGCCCGCTCGGCGGGCGCGCCGAGCCGCTGGCGCAGCCGCGCCACCGTCCGCTGCACGACGTCGCCGTAGAGCAGCAGCCTCGCCTGATGGTCGGCCAGCATCCCGCCCCAGTCGCGCTGCTCGAAGCGCACTCGCGCCCGCCGCGTGATCTCCTCGAAGCGCGCCCGGTATTCGGCGTACGCGTCGCAGACGATCCCGGCGATGGACGTGTCCATGATCCGGCTCCGCGGTCGGGGGGCTGGCGGTCCGGTGCGGCGGGCCGCGGAGCGGATCCATGGCATGGATCGGGCCGGCCGTCGTCGAGCACGCCCCGGGCGATGGCGGGCGGGTCCGCGTCCGGGCACCGAGCACGGCGGGCGGGTACTGCGGGATTGACTTCGGGCGGTGAGAACTCCGGGTTGGACGGCGGGCTTGGGCGGAAAC
>JADGGV010000642.1 GCA_019689775.1 Gemmatimonadota bacterium | reverse complement strand
CCCCAAGGCTCCGCTTCCACCCGCCCCAGCGCCTCCCCCATCGCCCCGGAGCCCAACGGCCGCAACGCCCCCACGCACGCGGGTGGACGAAATTGACACAAATAGTTATATTTCAAATGCTTGGACGAGGTCGTCCGCGCCGGCGCTCCGCCCGCGGCACGATCCGACCACGCTCGCGCCGCGCGTAGCGTCGCTTCGCGACGAGTCCGACGCCCGCTCCGGCCCCCCGTTCCCGGCGCGCCTCGCGCCGCGTCCCGTCCACCTCGAGTCGCCGTCGCCGCCTCGACGTCAACCGGAGCGCCCATGGCGTACGTCACGAACGTCAACCGCCTCACCCCCGACGACCTGCGCGTCGACCCGGCGGCCCATCCCGGCTGGCTTTCGGGCGCCGATCGCACGCCCGCCGTCGGCGACACCGTGATCTGCACCGCCGGCGCCGCCACCGTCGTGCGCGTGCTGGGCAAGACCGGCGACGGCAGCCGCCTCCTCGAGCTGCGCCTGAGCAACGGCGAGACGCGCTCCTTCTTCGCCGCCGCATCGAACGTGCTCGTCGCGCCGGCGCCGCGGTAGGCGGGCCGGCCGGCGCGTCGGCGCCGGCGGCCGCGTGGTTCTTGCGCCGGGCGCGTGGCGCGGCTAGGGTTTGGATCCAAACCCGTATCCGAACCGGCCGACCCGACCCGGCCGCACAGCGCAACCACGGCGTCGTCGCCCCGACGCACGCTCCCGGGAGCTGCGCATGATCCTCGACTCCCCGCGGCCGCGCGCGTGCGCGCGGCTCGCGCTCGCCGCCACGATCGTCCTCGCGGCGCCGGCGGCCGCGCAGACGTTCGCGCCGAACCCGCAGGTGGATCGCATCTTCGCGGAGTGGGACCGGCCGACGTCGCCCGGCTGCGTGCTGGGCGTGCTGCGCGATGGGCGCTTCATCTACCAGCGCGGCTTCGGGATGGCGAACCTGGACTACGACATCCCGAACTCGCCGAAGCTCGTTTACTACGTGGGCTCGGTGTCGAAGCAGTTCACGGCGGCGACGGTGGCGCTGTTGTCGCTCCAGGGGAAGCTGTCGCTGGACGACGACGTGCGGAAGTACATCCCGGAGCTGGCGGACTACGGCACGCCGATCACGATCCGGCACCTGATCCACCACACGAGCGGGCTGCGCGACATCTACACGCTGATGGAGCTGGCGGGGCGGCGGCTCGAGGACGTGATGACGGACGAGGAGGCGCTGGCGCTGATCGCGCGGCAGAAGGAGCTGAACTTCAAGCCGGGCACCGACTATCTGTACAGCAACTCGGGGTACTGGCTGCTCGGGCAGATCGTGGAGCGGGTGACGGGGAAGTCGCTGCGGGAGGTGGCGGACGAGCTGCTGTTCCAGCCGCTGGGGATGACGCACACGCACTTCCACGACGATCCGGGGCACGTGATGAAGTGGCGTGCGATGAGCTACGAGAAGGACGACCATGGCGGCTTCCGGATCAGCTATCTCCAGAACTTCGACAAGATCGGCGCCGGCGGGCTGTACACGACGATGGACGACCTGCGGAAGTGGGACGACAACTTCTACTCCCACAAGGTCGGCGGCGAGGCGCTACAGCGGCTGATGCACACGCGCGGCGTGCTCGAGAACGGCGACACGCTGATGTATGCGTTTGCGAACAACATCACGACCTACCGGGGCCTGCGCGTCACGGAGCACGGCGGCTCGATGATGGGCTACAAGGCCGAGCTGATGCGGTTCCCGGACGAGCACTTCACGGTCGCGCTCCAGTGCAACCTGGGCGCGATCGACCCGGGCGCGCTGGCGCGGAAGGTCGCGGAGGTCTACCTCGGCCCGAAGATGGGCCCGGCGCCCCCAGCGGCGCGGCGGGAGCGCCCGACCCGGGAGAGCGCGGTCGCCGCGGCGCCGGTCGGCGCCGCCGAGCTGGCCGCGTTCGCCGGGGATTACTACAGCCCCGAGCTGGATGCGACGTATCGCGTCGCCGTCGATGGCGGCCAGCTCACGCTGAAGCGGCCGATCACCGCCGCGACGCCGCTCGAGCCGGCCGGGCCGGACACGTTCCGGGCCGGCGCGCTCACGCTGCACTTCGTCCGCGCGGGCGGGGCGGCGAGCGCGTTCACGGTGGAGCACGTCGGGATGCGGCCCTAG
>JADGGV010000641.1 GCA_019689775.1 Gemmatimonadota bacterium | reverse complement strand
CCCGCTGGAAGGCCGCCGCGGTGCATCTGTTGCGGAGCCGCGATTCCGTCGAGCGGCGCGCCGCGTTGGGCGCCCTCGGAGGCTGCGCCCGCTGGGTCGGCGCATCGACCCCACTCGATCCCGTCCTGGCCGGACGGCTCGGCGCGGTCGCCTCACTGACGTCCCTCTCCCGAACCCCCCTGTAGGAGGCCATCCGATGAACGACCTGTTGGCGAGCGCGATCCGAGAGTTGGCCGATGCCGGCTGGCGGGGATTCCAGGCGGTGAACTCGCGCGTCCCCGAGGGCGCGGCGCCCGAGCCGGCGTGGGCGCCGGGACCGCTGCCCAAGAGCCGGGAGCGATCGCAGCCGCCGCTGGGGTGGCCGCGGCAGACGGACTCGCTGTGCCCGCGCTGCGTCATCGAGACGCGCCAGGCGATCCTGGCCGGGACGCGGGACCTGGCCGAGCTGGTGCGCGGCAACGTAGGCGAGATCCCGGCGACGATCCTGGAGGAGGACGGTCGGCTGATCATCCGCAAGACGTGCCCGGAGCACGGCACGTTCGAGGACCTGCTGTCGATCGACCCGGAGTTCACGCGCCTGGTCGAGCGGCGCTACCCGGGGCGGGACTTCCGCACGCAGGGCGACGAGCGGATCCATCGGCACGGCAGCTCGTCGATCAAGTACGGCCGCGGCGCGGTGCTGACGATCGATCTGACGAACCGCTGCAACATGATGTGCAATCCGTGCTTCATGGATGCGAACCAGGTCGGGTACGTGCACGAGCTGACGCTGGACGAGATCAAGCAGATCCTGGACGACTCGATCTCGTTCAAGCCGCGTCGCCAGATGTCGGTGCAGTTCTCGGGCGGCGAGCCGACGATGTCGCCGCACTTCCTGGAGGCGTGCCGCTACGCGAAGGAGGTGGGCTACTACTCGGTGCAGGCGGCGACGAACGGGCTGCGCTTCGCGCTGGAACCGGAGTTCGCGTTCCAAGCGGCGGAGGCGGGGCTGAACATGGCCTACTTCCAGTTCGACGGCGTGAGCAACGAGGCGAACCGGCACCGCCACATCACGAACCTGTTCGACGCCAAGATGATGGCGATCGAGAACCTGGCGGCGGCGGGGATCGACATCACGCCGGTGACGACGGTGGTCAACACGGTGAACAGCCACCAGGTCGGCCCGATCATGCAGTTCGTCTTCGACAACTGCGACAAGATCGGCGCGGTGTCGTTCCAGCCGGTGTCGTTCACCGGTCGCGACGAGGGGATCAGCGACGAGGACCGGCGGCGGCAGCGCTACACGATCTCGCACCTGGCGTACGAGCTCCAGCGCTACTTCGACGGGCGCATCGACCCGCACCGCGACTGGTTCCCGCTGGGGGCGGCCGGTGGCTTCGCGGCGCTGGCGGACCACCTGCGCGCGCTGAACGGGCCGGAGGGCCCGCAGGCGCAGTTCGGCGGGCTGTGCTGCTCGTGCCACCCGAACTGCGGCGCGAGCCTGATGATCGCGTGCAGCCAGCGGACGAAGGCGTGGGCGCCGCTGACGCAGTTCTTCGACGTCGAGCGCTTCATGCAGGATATCGCGGTGATCGCCGACTCCGCGCGCGGCCGCGCCGCGAGCATCACGCAGGTCGCGCTGGCGTTCCTGCGCAACTTCGACGAGCGGAAGGCGCCGCCGGGATTCACGCTCGCGGAGATGCTGAAGCTGTTCAACCGCAAGCTGGGTGGGGCGCTGACGCGCGGGCGGAAGCCGGCGCAGGGCGAGTGGAAGCTGCTGTGGGTGGGCGGGATGTGGTTCCAGGACCTGTGGACGTACGACTTCCGGCGCACGGAGATGTGCGTGATCCCGTACGCGACGCAGGAGGGCGAGATCTCGTTCTGCGCCTACAACACGGGGATCGGGTGGCGGCAGGTCGTGGAGAACATGCACCGCGTGGCGGCGACGCGCGACTGGTTCAAGGAGCGGGGGCGGCACCGGATCTACGCGGGCGACCGGGCGATGGAGCTGCCGGGGCAGCCGGCGAAGCCGCGGCGGTCGCTGCCGGTGCTGGGGGAGGCGCCGGTGGCGGCGGCGGGGAACGTGCACGCGCTGCACTGACGGCGCGACGGGCCGGGCGCCGGCCCCGGGCGGTGAGCCGCCCGGGGCGGGCGCTCAGCCCGTCTC
>JADGGV010000640.1 GCA_019689775.1 Gemmatimonadota bacterium | reverse complement strand
GCCTCACGCCCCCGCCTCCCCCGCCGGCACCTCCGCCTCGACCACGGCCAGCTCCGCAAGCGCCCGCAGCACCCACGCCTGCACCCACCGCATGTACGCCGACCGGTTCGTCACGGCACGACCCTTCAGGTAGTGGTAATGCCCCGACGCCCCCCGCATCTCGCGCATGCTCCAGCGCGCGAGCCGCGCCGCCGTGCCGGTCGCGTCCGGCAGCTCCGCGCGGAACGCCAACAGCGTCCGGATCGCCTGCGCCACCGCATGCATGTCGATGGGATAATCCGAGCCGGGCCAAGTCCGGACCGCCGGCCCGCGGAGAAACGTCCGATGCCAGTACTCGAGGCCGCGCCGCACCGCCGGCTCCAGCTCCGCCGTCCCGAGCCGCGCGCCGATCTCCCGCAGCCCGATCAGCGTGTAGCCTGTGTGGAAGCTGTCGACCCAGCCGTCGCGCCGCGCCACGCCGTAGCGCCACGACCCGTCCGCCGCCTGCGCCGCCGCCGTGAAGCGGGCGGCCGCCAGCGCCTCCGCCTCCGCGCCCGGCGCATCACCCCGCGCGGCCAGCCGCGCCAGCAGCGAGGCCGCGAGCACGCTCGCGTTGTGCACGACCCGCGCGTCGAGCGGCGTGTAGCTGAACGCGAACGTGCCGTCCGGCCCGGCGATGCGACGCAGGCGCGTCCGCACGAACTCCCCCGCGCCCACCGCCAGCGCCGCCGCCTCGGCCGAGCCCAGCCGCTCGGCCGCATCCAGCAGCGCATGCCCCACGAACGCACAGACCACCGCCGAGCCCGTCCCCGCCGGCGCCAGGAACGACCGGTTCGCCCACGGGAACGGGTACCCCCAGCCGCCGTCGGCGCCGCGCGCCGCGCGCAGCCGCTCCACCAGCTCGACCGCCCGATCCCACGACGCAGGGTCCGCCGTCACCGCCGCCAGCCGCAGCTCCGCCTCCAGGCACAGCGCCAGCGTCTTCGAGTTCTCCGTGCGCGGCACCCCGAGCAGCGGCCGCACCTGCACCGGCGCGCGCTTCCCGAGTTGGGTCCACGCCACGGCCAGCCACCGGCTCCCGAGCGTCAGCCGGCGCACCAGCGGGCTCGCCAGCAGATCGTGCGGGTCGTAGCCACGGTAATCGCGCCGGCGGATCCACGCCCCGAGCGACAGCGCCTCGCGCAGCGCCTCGCCCCCGGTGGTCACGGGAGCGCGCACCTCCGTCGTCGCCGTCGCGCTCGGCGCGCCGCGCCGCCCCGACGCAGCGAGCACGCGTCTGCTCGCGCTTGGCATCGGCAACGATCCCGACGTGCTCAACGCGCTGCCGTACCACGTCGCGGCGAGCCCTCCCCCCGCGCGCCCCCTCGCGTCGACCGCTCGCCCGCCAGCCGCGCGCGCTCCCGCAGCACCCGCGCGACGAACCAGGTGTTCGTCACCAGGTAGCGGCGCCACAGCCGCCGCGGGTCCTGCGCCAGCCGGTACAGCCACTCCAGCCCGTGTCCGCGCGCCCAGGCCGGCGCATCCCGCTTCAGCCCCGCCAGCACGTCGAAGCTCCCCCCGACGCCCAGCGCCGCGCCCGCCGACTCCGCCGGCAGCGCCGCGAGATAGTACTCCTGGAGCGGACTCCCCATCGCCACGAACAGCAGGTCCGGACGCGTGGCGCGCAGCGCCGCGGCGACCGCCGCGCCGCTCGCCTCGTCGAGGTAGCCGTGGTACCACCCGGCGATCCGGAGCCGCGGCCGCTCCCGCCGCAGCCGCGCCACCATCGCGTCCGCCACGCCCGGCGCCGCGCCAAGGAAGTAGCACGACCACCCACGCGCCTCCGCCTCCGCCAGCAGGCGCACCATCAGCGTGATGCCGCCGACGTGCTCGACGCCCGCCACACCCAGCCGCCGCGCCGCCCACGCCGTCGCCCACTCGGCGACGACCAGGTCCGCGCCCTCCAGGATCGCGCGCAACCGCGCATCGCGCGCGGCCAGCCACGCCTTGTTCGCGTTCGTCACCACGATCCGGCACGCGCGCTGCCGCGCGAGCGCCGACGCCACGAACGCGACCGCGCCCTCCAGCCCGACCGCATCCACCGGCGATCCCGCGACCCACCGCCGCGTCCCGGCCGTGCCATCCGGTGCGGCAGGCCCCCGCCCCGCGCCGACGCCGCCCACATCGAC
>JADGGV010000639.1 GCA_019689775.1 Gemmatimonadota bacterium | reverse complement strand
CACCCCAGCCGCCCCCGACCGCCGCCGCCACGAGCGGCCCCGGCAGCATCGCCCGCAAGACCGCGGGCGCCGAGCGGCACGACGGCTTCATCCCCTTCTACTACGACGAGCGCACGGGCAAGCTGCTCCTCGAGGTGGCGCGCCTCGACCAGGACTTCCTGCTCCTGAACTCGCTCGCCACCGGCCTCGGCTCCGATCGCCTCGGCCTCGATCGCGGCTCCATCGGCGAGGAGGCCGTCGTCCGCTTCGAGCGCCACGGCCCCAAGCTCTTCCTCGTCCGCCGCAATACCAACTTCCGCGCCGTCGGCGGCTCGCCCGAGCTCGTCCGCTCCGTCGACGAGTCCTTCGCCGCCTCCGTCCTCGCCGCGCTCCCGATCCTCGCCGAGGAGGACGGCCGCATCCTCGTCGACGCCACCGACTTCTTCGTCCAGGACTTCTACGACGTCCGCCGCACCATCCGCCAGGCCCGCCAGGGCGACTTCCGCCTCGACCGCGACCGCAGCAGCATCTATCTCCCGCGCACCAAGGCGTTCCCGAAGAACACCGAGGTCGAGGTCCTGCTGACGTTCGCGTCCGACAACCCCGGCAACGAGATCGTGCGCCACACGCCCGACGGCCGCTCCCTCTCGCTCCGCGAGCACTACTCGCTCGTCGAGCTGCCCGGGCCCGGCTTCACGCCCCGCGCCTTCGACCCGCGCGTCGGAATCTGGCCCCTCGCGTTCTTCGACTTCAACCAGCCGTTCGACAAGGACCCGGTCCGGCGCTGGGCCCAGCGCTGGCGCCTCGTCAAGAAGAACCCCAACGCCGCCCTCTCCGACCCGGTCCAGCCCATCGTCTACTACCTCGACCCCGCCATCCCCGAGCCGTACCGCACCGCCTTCAAGGAGGGCGCCGGCTGGTGGACCAAGGTCTTCGAGGCCGCCGGCTTCACCAACGCCTTCCGCGTCGAGGACCTCCCCCCCGGCGCCGACCCGATGGACGCCCGCTACTCCGTCATCCAGTGGGTCCACCGCAGCGACCCCGGCTTCTCCATCGGCCCCTCCTTCGTCGATCCCCGGACCGGCGAGATCATCAAGGCCGCCGTCCGCCTCGAGTCGCACCGCTCCATCACCGACTACAACATCTGGGCGGGCGCCAATCCCTCCGTCGCCGGCCCGCTCGGCCAGTGCGACGTCGCCGACGACGGCCCCGGCGACTGGATCGCCGCCCTCGACCCCGACGCCGACGCCACCGCCTTCGCCATGGCCCGCCGCCGCCAGCACGCCGCCCACGAGGTCGGCCACACCCTCGGCCTCGCCCACAACTTCATCGCCGGCAGCTACGGCCGCGCCTCCGTCATGGACTACCCCGGGCCGCTCATCCGCCTCGAGAACGGCCACCTCGACCTCTCCGACGCCTACCGCAACGGCCCCGGCGCCTACGACTCGCTCGCCATCCGCTGGGCTTACACCCAGTTCGCCTCCCCCGAGGAGGAGGCCCGCGGCCTCGAGGCCATCGTCCAGGACGGCATCCGCCGCGGCATCCGCTTCATCACCGACCAGGACGCCGGCCCCGACGGCTCCATCCCCATGGCCACCCGTTGGGTCAACGGCTCCGAGATCCTCCCCGAGCTCGATCGCGTGACCCGCGTCCGCGACTACCTCCTCGACCACTTCGGCCCCGCCGCCATCGCCACCGGCGAGCCGATGTGGCGGCTCGGCGACCGCCTCGGCCCCGTCTACCTCCACCACCGCTACGCCCTCGAGGCCGCCCTCAAGGCCGTCGGCGGCATGGACTTCACCTACGCCCTCCGCGGCGACGGCGAGACGCCCACCCGCATCCTCGACCCGCAGGAGCAGCGCGGCGCGCTCGACCGCCTCCTCGCCGCGCTCCAGCCCGACGCGCTCGCCATCCCCGAGCGCATCACCGCCCTGATCCCGCCCGTCCCCTACGGCTACCGCGAGGAGGCCTACTCCTTCCGCTCGCCGTCCGGCGTCTTCGACCCTATCGCCGCCGCGCGCACCCTCGCCAGCTTCATCGCTGACGGCCTCCTCGAGCCCCGCCGCGCCGCGCGCCTCGTCGCCCAGCACGCCCGCAACCCGCAGGCGCCCTCCCTCGAGGAGGTGACCTCCCGCCTCGTCGAGGCGACGTGGGAACGACCCACCCCCGCCGTC
>JADGGV010000638.1 GCA_019689775.1 Gemmatimonadota bacterium | reverse complement strand
TTCCCTGGCAGCCTGTCGCTTCGGCGCCCTCCCCGCCAGGCGCCGTCCCGCGCCGGCCAGCCCGCCGCCGCGGCCGCCCCCCTACGCCTTCGGTCGCCGCGCGGCCATCAGCCGCTCGATCTCGTCGATCTCGCGCGGCGCCCGCGAGACCCACTCGGTCCCGCCCTCGGTCACGATGTAGTCGTCCTCGATGCGCACGCCGATCCCCTCGTACTTCCGGACGGTCGCGCGCACCTTCGCCGCGAACGCACGGTTGCGCGGCGTGTCCGGCAGCAGGTCCAGCAGCCGCTCGCTGATGTAGATCCCCGGCTCGATCGTGAACGCGTCGCCCGGCTTGAACGTCCGGTCGTCGAAGTAGAACTGCGCCGGGTCGTGCGTCTCCAGCCCGATCCCGTGCGAGATCCCGTGGATCATGAAGAGCTGCCCCTGGAGGCACGCCCGCCGGTCCCGCGCGCAGTCCGCCGGCCACGGCGGATCGAACGTCGCCTCCGGCGACTCGATCAGCCCCAGCCGCGCCAACCCCCGCAGCCGGACCGCCACGGCCGAGTCCGTCGACGCCACCGCGCTCAGCCCCGGCCGCGCGTTCCGCTCCGCCGCCGCCTGCGCGTCCCGCACGAGCTGGTAGATCGCCCGCTGCTCCGGCGTGAAGCGCCCGCTCACCGGCACCGTCCGCGTCACGTCCGCCGCATACCCGCCGTACGACGCGCCGATGTCCATCACGACCACGTCGCCCTCGCGCATCTCCCGCCGGTTCGCGAAGTAGTGCAGCGTCGTCGAGTTCGGGCCGGAGCCCACGATGCTCGCAAACGCCGGCCGCTCCGCGCCGCGCCGCCGGAACACCGACTCGATCAGCGCCTGCACCTCGTACTCGTGCATCCCCGGCCGGATCGCCGCCAGCGCCTCGCGCTGCGCCTCCACCGTGATCTCCACCGCCCGCCGCACCAGCGCCAGCTCCGCCACGCTCCGCCGCGCCCGCAGCCGGTTCACGATGTCGTGCGCATCCCGCACCTCCAGCCCCGGGTGCGCCGCCTTCAGCCGCTCCACGAACCGCCCCCCGCGCGTCAGCGAGTCCTGCCGCGCGAAGTCCGCCGCCTCGTAGTCCCGCAGCTCGTACAGCGGCAGCCCGCTCGCCAGCAGCGAGTCCACGTCCGCCTCGAGCGACGTCAGCGGCCGCACCCGCATCCCCGTCCGCGCCTCCAGCGCCGCCGACGACTCCACGAACCCGTAGTAGACCTGCCGCCGCGGCGGCACCGCCGCCGTGTACAGCCGCGCCTCCGCACGCCCGCCCCGGCTCACCAGCACCAGCGCCGCGTCCGGCTCCAGGAACCCCGTCAGGTACCGGAACGCCGGGAGCTGGTAGAACGACGTGTAGTCCGTCACCGGCTCCCGCCCACCGAACGCCACGATCACGCCATCCCCCAACCGCGCCGCCACCGAGTCGCGCCGGGCCGCGTACTCCGCCTCCGGCACCTGCGCCGCCAGCGCCGTCGCCGACCCGAGCAGCAGCGCGAGAACGAGTCGAACCCGCATGTGCCCCCATCCGGAATAGAGTCCTCGGGCGACGCGCGCCGCCCTCACGATCCCGGGGAACGTTGCCGTCCGGCGCGGCCGCCCGCCAGGGGGCCCCAGCCGCGCCCCGTCGCGCTTGTTGCTACGATGCTGGCAGCCTATGATACGATCATGGCGGAGCCCCAGATCGAGACGCGGCTGCGCGAGCGGCGGCGCGAGCGCGGGTGGTCGCAGGGCGAGCTGGCGGCGCGTGCCGGGCTGTCGCGCGCGGCGATCAGCGCGATCGAGACGCGGCGGGTGGTGCCGTCGACCGCGGCGGCGCTCGCCCTGGCGGCGGCGCTCGGCTGTGCGGTCGAGGATCTGTTCGCGCTGCCGACGGGCGGGCGGCCGGCGGAGCCGTGGGCGTGGGAGCGTCCGGCGCGGGAGCGACGCTTCTGGCGGGCGTCGGTCGGCGGCCGGGTGCTGCGCTATCCGGTGGAGCCCACGCCGGTGGGCGCGCTCCCGCACGACGGGCGGGTGCTGGATGCGGCGCCGGGGGAGGACATCTCGCCGTACGCGGGCGATCCGGCGCGCACGCTGGTGGTGGCGGGGTGCGATCCGGCGGTCGGGCTGCTGGCCGCGGCGCTGGCGCGGAGCGGGGGGGCGG
>JADGGV010000637.1 GCA_019689775.1 Gemmatimonadota bacterium | reverse complement strand
GGTTGGGGCGGGGCGGCGTCGAGCTACGGCACGGCGCCCGTCGCCGGCGCTCGCGGCGGGCCCGCAACGCGGCGGGCCGGCGCCGGCTGCCCGGCGGGGCATTGTAGACTTGGCCCATGAAGTTTAAAATGCGTCCGGGGCTTGTTAGCGATCGTTAAAAAGCGGGGAAATCCATTGGTGAAGCGCGGGTTGCAGGGGCGGAAGGCCGTGGAGCGACGGGGCGGAGAGGCGTTCACGGCGTTCGTGCCGAAGCCGCTGCCACCGGAGCCGGCGCTGCGGTTGGATGCGGAGCTGAGCGACCGGCTGGAGCGCGCGAACCGCGCGCTGGGGCGACTCGACGGGCTGGCGACGATGCTGCCGGACCGGGCGCTGTTCCTGTACTTCTACGTGCGCAAGGAGGCGCTGCTCTCGTCGCAGATCGAGGGGACGCAGTCGTCGATGTCGGAGCTGCTGTTGTTCGAGGGCGAGCAGCTCCCCGGGGTGCCATTGGACGATGTGCGGGAGGTCTCGCGCTACGTGGCGGCGCTGGACCATGGGATGGCGCGGTTGCGGGCCGGTTTCCCGCTATCGCTGCGGCTGATCCGGGAGATCCACGAGGTGCTGCTGTCGAGCGGTCGCGGCAGCGAGCGGACGCCGGGCGAGTTCCGGCGGAGCCAGAACTGGTTGGGCGGCTCGCGCCCCGGCAACGCGGCGTACGTGCCGCCGCCGCCGGAAGAGGTGATCCCGGCGATGGGCGCGCTGGAGCGCTTCCTCCACGACGAGCCGGCCCGCACGCCGACGCTGATCAAGGCGGCGCTCAGCCACGTCCAGTTCGAGACGATCCATCCGTTTCTGGACGGCAACGGGCGCGTCGGCCGGTTGCTGGTGACGCTCATCCTCTGCGCCGAAGGCGCGCTGACGGAGCCGATGCTCTATCTCAGCCTCTACCTGAAGGCGCACCGCGATGAGTACTACGACCTGCTCCAGCGAGTGCGCTTCGAGGGCGTGTGGGAGGAGTGGCTGCGGTTCTTTCTCGACGGCGTCGTCGCCACGGCCGAGCAGGCGACGGAGACCGCGCGCCGCATCCTCGCGCTGTTCGACGCGGACCGCGCGCGGATCGAAGCGCTCGGGCGCGCGGCGGGGTCGGCGCTGCGGGTGCACGAGTTCCTGCGACGCCACCCGATCACGACGGGGCCGCGGATCCAGGAGGCTGTCTCGCTCTCCGCGCCGGCGATTTCCACGGCGCTGCGGAACCTGGAGTCGATCGGGATCGTGCGCGAGGTGTCGGGCCGACGGTGGAACCGGCTGTTCGCGTACGAGGCCTATCTCTCGATGTTGAGCGAGGGGACGGAGCCGCTGCCGCGCGGCGGGTAGCTCCCGACCGCCGGGGGCGGCGTCCAGCCTGTCACACCCCCACCGTACGTTGGCGGCGAACCCGAACCGCGAAGGGGGACGCCGCCATGATGCACGTCACGCTCGGCCCGGCGCAGGTCCACGATTCCATCACGGTCTTTCCCCTTCTGTCCGCCGCGGCGGCGGAGCCGCCGTACGAGGTGCTGGCCGATGTGCTCGCGGCGGGGAGGGTGCGCATCGGCGAGGTCGGGCAGGGGACGGTGCCGGCGCTGGAGGCGGTCAACTCGGGCGCCCGGGACGTGCTCGTGCTGGACGGCGAGCAGTTGATCGGGGCGCGGCAGAACCGGATGACGAACCGGTCGATCCTGCTGCCTGCGCTGGCGACGACGGAGATCCCGGTGTCGTGCATGGAGCAGGGGCGCTGGCACTTCAAGAGCGACGCGATGGCGCCGGCGCCGCAGCACTCGCCGGCGAAGGTGCGGCGGCGGGCGCGGGAGACGGAGGTCCGGCACGCGGAGGCGGGCGGCACGGCGTCGCACGAGGTGCTGCGGGAGGCGCAGGGCGAGGTGTGGGAGGGGGTCGAGGAGCTGGTGGCGAGCGTGGGTGGCGACTCGCCGACGGGCGCGCTGGACCGGGCGTACGCGGCGAACGCGGAGCGGCTCGCGTCGCTGGAGCGGGCGTTCCCGGCCGTTCCGCGGCAGGTGGGGCTGCTGGTGCTCGTCGGCGGCGCGGTGATCGGGCTGGACGTGGTGGGCGGGCGCGCGCTGTACGGTCGGCTGCACGCGCGGCTGCTGCGCGGCTACCTGATGGATGCGCTCGACCGGGC
>JADGGV010000636.1 GCA_019689775.1 Gemmatimonadota bacterium | reverse complement strand
GTGCGGTGGGGGCGGCGCGCGGCGTGGGTCGCCGGCGCGCTCTCCGGCGCGCTCGGCGGGATGGTCGGCAACCAGGGCGGGATCCGCACCGCCGCGCTCCTCGGCTTCGACGTGCCGAAGGAATCGTTCGTCGCGACCGCGACGGCGATCGGCCTGTTCGTCGACGCGGCGCGCCTCCCCGTCTACCTGGCGACGTCGTGGCACGACATCGTCGGCGTCGGGCCGCTCGTCCTCGTCGCGACCGGCGCCGTCGTCGCCGGCACCGTGGTCGGCACGCGCGTCCTGGGCCGCCTCGCGCCCGCGGTGTTCCGGCGGGTGATCGCGGCGCTGCTCATCGGGCTCGGGCTCTACATGCTGGCGGCCCGCCCGGGCTGAGGCTGGCGCGCCGGGCCGGCGCGCACGGCGCACGTGCCGGCGCCGCGGCCGCGGGGTGCGCCGCGCGGTCGCACCCACCCGGGCGACGAGGCGAGCGAGCGAACGCGTCGCCCGCCGGGGCCGGCGCGAGTCCAGTCCCCCGACGCGGAGGTCGCTACCATGGGTGATCGGTCACAGGCGGAGTGGTCGCGCCGCGGCTTCCTGCGGGCTGGCGTGCTCGCGGGCGCGGGGCTCGCCGTCGGCTGCTCACGGGCGGAGCGCCGCGAGCCCGCGAGCGCGGCCGGCGGCGAGTCGACCACGGGCGGCGCGGCGCCGGACGACGTGGCCCGAGCTGGCCGAGCGGCCGACGTCACGATCCGGATCGGGACGGTGCTCGTCGAGCTCGCCCCGCACCGGATCATCAGCACGATCGGCTACAACGGGAGCGTGCCGGCGCCGGTCATCCGCCTGCGCGAGGGGCGGCCGGTGACGGTGGAGCTGATCAACGAGACGGATACGCCCGAGCTCGTGCACTGGCACGGCCAGTTCGTCCCGCCCGAGATCGACGGCTCCGCGGAGGAAGGCACGCCGCCGGTCCCGCCGCACGGCAGGCGGCGCTACACGCTCACGCCGAGGCCCGCCGGCACGCGCTGGGTGCACACGCACGTGACGGCGGGGCCGGACCTGCACCGCGGCATGTACACGGGGCAGTTCGGCTTCGTCTACATCGAGCCGGCGAGCGAGCCGGGCCGCTACGACCGCGAGGTGTTCCTGGCGACGCACGAGTGGGAGCCGTTCTTCGGCGCGGTGGAGGCGGCGCCCGGCGAGGACCCCTGGCCGCGCGGCAGCGTCCGCCCACCGTCGCCGCCCAACCGGACGCCGAACGGCTACGAGGTCGGGTACCGCGCGTTCTCGATCAACGGCAAGGCGCTCGGGCACGGCGAGCCCGTGCGTGTGCGACGGGGCGAGCGCGTCATGTTCCGGATCCTGAACGCGAGCGCCACGGAGAACATCCAGTTGGCGCTACCGGGCCACGAGTTCGAGGTCGTCGCGCTCGACGGGAACCCGGTCCGGACCCCGCGCAAGGTCCGCACGCTCGCGCTCGGCGTGGCGGAGCGGATCGACGCCGTCGTCGAGATGAACAACCCGGGCGTCTGGATCCTCGGGACGCCGAAGGACGACGACCGCCGGGACGGGCTGGGGATCGTCGTCGAATACGCGGGCGCCAGCGGGGCGCCGCGCTGGATCGCACCGCCGCCGGCGCCCTGGGACTACACCATCTTCGGCGCCCCGCGCGCCGTGCCCACGCCCGACGAGACGATCCCGATGGTGTTCGGCAAGGTCAACGGCGGCCCGGCCGGCTTCAACCGCTGGACCGTCAACGGCGAGGAGTTCGCCCACAGCACGCCGATCCGGATCCGGGCCGGACGGCGCTACCGCCTGGCGTTCGAGAACCGGACGGACGACGATCACCCGGTTCACCTGCACCGCCACACGTTCGAGATCGTGCGG
The DNA here is from genome assembly GCA_019689775.1 of Gemmatimonadota bacterium. Taxonomy (GTDB): domain Bacteria; phylum Gemmatimonadota; class Gemmatimonadetes; order Longimicrobiales; family RSA9; genus JADGGV01. The sequence goes on along the minus strand of JADGGV010000636.1, from coordinate 298 downwards.
GTGAACGGCCGGCCGACGTCCGGCGTGAGGAAGGATACCGTCGTGGTGCCCGGCTTCGGCATGGTCGCCGTCGACTTCGTCGCCGACGACCCGGGCGCGACGCTCTTCCACTGCCACCAGATCCTGCACCAGGACTTCGGCTTCATGCGGCTCTTCGAGTACGCCTGAAGCCGGGCCGGGCGGGCCGCCGGGGGAGCTACCCGCTCCCCCGACTCGGCCGCTCGGCCGCTCTCCCGCGCTCCGGCGCACCCGCTCACCGACTCGCCCACTCGCCGGCTCCACCGTGCGCCGCGTCGCC
>JADGGV010000047.1 GCA_019689775.1 Gemmatimonadota bacterium | reverse complement strand
GGCGGCCCCCACCCGCCCCGCCCCGGCCCGCCCGCGGGCCGGGCCTCTCGTATGCCGCGGGCCTCAGAACAGCGCCCGCACACCCAGCGTGAGCGACGACGTGCGCCAGCCGGCGTCGCCGCACTCGAGCGCGCCCACGGCCTGGAGCTCGAGCGCGCGCTCGATGCGCAGCCAGCCGGCGAGCGAGCCGCCGCGGCTCCGCCCCAGCCGCTGCGGGGCCAGCAGGTTCTCCGCCTCGCGGCGGCGCACGTAGGCGGTCCACTCGAGCCGGACGCGCGCGCCCGCAGCCTCCGCCGCGCCGTAGGCCAGCCACTGCCGCCCCTCGCCGCCGAGCGGGTGGCCGAGCAGCCGACCGTCGTCCGTCCACCCCTGCCGCATGGCCCAGTTGCGGTACCAGATCGTGTTGCCGCAGCAGGACCGGTCGAAGTACGTCCACTCGCCGCCGAGCGACAGCCACGGCGCGCCCGGCACCGCGCCCAGCTCCGCGCCGGCCGTCATCCCCGGCACGTCGAGCCAGGCGCCGGAGCCGTCGTCCATCCCCCACTCGAGGTAGAGCTGGAGCGGGATCGGCCCGAGGGGCGGCCGGAACTGGAAGTCCGCCGACAGCACGTCGTTGGCGAACTCCCCCTGCGCGCCGGCGTGCGTGCCGCCGACGAGGAGGAACGCGAGGTTGTGCAGGGTGATCGGGGAGTTCCCTTCCCCGCCGAACATCGCCGCCCGGTTCAGCCCGACGGTGAGGCGGGGGTGCGGCGTCATGGTGCCGCGGAATGCGACGAAGTACGGGTCGCGGATCCGGTCGCCGCCGCGCACCTGCGAGGCGAACGCCTCCATGCGGATCGGCCCCATGTGCCGGAAGATCCACGGGAACCGGATCGGCTGGGCGAGGAAGCCGCCGAACCCGGTCAGCGGCACGGCGCCGGAGAGCACGATGCCGCCGCCGCGCGCGGGCCCGAAGTCGACGCCGCGGCGTCCGGCCCACGCGCCGAGCGCGCGCCAGGTCGCCACGACCTCGCCCTCCGGCAGGCCGACGGCGGTCTCACGCAGCGTCGGCACGGCGCGCACGGCGAGATGGCGGCCCAGCCCGGCGCTCAGGCTCGTCGCCAGGACCCCGGCCTCGCTGTCCGGCACGGGCCGGGCGCCCGTCCAGTCCGTGGTGTTGTCGTAGCCGACGCCCGCCAGCACCCGCCCGTCGGCGTGGTCGTAGCCGGCGCCGATCCACCCCGCCTCGCGCCGGACCCGGTCGAGCCGTGCCGTGTGCGCCGGGACGGTGCCGCCGAACTCCTCGGCGAAGCGCTCGGCCAGCCCGCGCGCCACCGGCGCGTAGGCCGGGCGGTCCAGCGCCGCCCGCGCCGCGGCATACTTGAGCACGTACGCCATCTCGCGCCGCGTGAGCAGCGCGAGCCCGGCCTCGTAGCCGGGCGGCGCGAGCCCGAGCGCCTGAAGCCGGCGGGCGGCGCGGCGGCTCCAGTGATCGGCCGGGACGAAGGGGGAGGCGAAGGTCGGTGGCTGGTGCGGGAGCGACGCCTGCGCATCGGCATCGGCGTCGCGCGGCGCGGCGCGCTCCGCCGTCGCCTGCGCCGCCGCGCCGGGCGCGCCCAGCATCGCGCCGGCGGCGAGCAGGCCGAACACGGCGGCCGCCGCCCGCCGACAGCCCCACCCCCGGCGCGACCGGCCGCCGCGCGCGGGCTTACCTCGAGCGACCGTAGTCGGATCCGCCGTAGTACGACCCGTAGTAGCGCCCTCTGCGCTCGTCGATGTCGTTCAGCACCGTGCCGAGCACGGGCGCGCGGACCGCGGCGAGTTGCTCCAGCGCGTAGTGCAGCGCGCCGCGCTCCGTGACGCCGGCGCGCGCCACGAGCACGACGCCGTCGACGCTGGTGCCCAGCACGGCCGCATCCGTGACCAGGTTCAGCGGCGGCGCATCGAGCAACACGGCGTCGTACTCCGCCTCGAGGCGCTCGAGGAGCGCGCGCATGCGCGGCGAGCCGAGCAGCTCCGCCGGGTTCGGCGGCAGCGTCCCCGAGGCGAGGAAGTCGAAGCTGCCGATGCCCTCGACGGCGACCGTCGAGCGCGCATCCTCCAGGCGGCAGGTGCCCAGCAGCACGTTCGACAGCCCGGGCTCACGCGGCGCGTTCAGCACCTCGTGGAGCACGCCCCGCCGCAGGTCCGCGTCCAGCACGATGCAGCGCACGCCCTGCTGCGCCAGCGTGGCGGCCAGGTTCGAGGTGCTCGTCGACTTGCCGTCGCCCGGCGTGGGGCTCGTGAAGACGAGCGTCTTGGGCGCGCGCTCGGGCCGCGCGAACGTGATGTTCGTGCGCAGGCTGCGGTACGCCTCGGAGATCGGGCTGCGCGGATCGCGGATCGCCACCAACCGCGCATGGAACCCATCGCGCCCCGCCGGCAGCGCCGGCGCGCGCCGCCGCCAGCGGGGCCCATCGAGCCGGCGTGCCGCGTCGATCCGCGGGATCATCCCCAGCACCGGCACCCCGCTCGTGGCAAGCTGGAGGTCCTCGCGCGAGCGGACGCGCGTGTCCAGGTGCTCCCGCGCGACGGCCGCGCCCGCGCCCAGCACGAGCCCCACCACCAGCGCCAGCCCCAGGCTCAGCGGCACGTTCGGCCGGATCGGCTTCAGCGGCGCGATCGCCGGATCGATCACCCGCACCGACGGGTCCTCGACCGCCGCCGCGATCTGCGCCTCCTTCAGGCGCGTCTGGAGCATCGTGTAGATCTCCTCCAGCACCTTCGCCTGGCGCTCGAGCCGCGCGTACGCGACCTCCGTCGCCGGGATCCGGTCCAGCTCGCCGCCGAAACGGCCCAGAACCGTGTCCAGCGACGCGACCTGCGCGGTCAGCCCCTGGAGGTACGTCGACGCGATCGAGCCGAGCTGCTGCTCCAGGTCGTGCACCCGCGCCGTGAGCTGCTGCACGTCCGGATCCGCCGGCTTGCGCTTCACGAGCAGCTCGCCCCGCTCGTTCTCGACCTCCGCGAGCGAGCGCAGCAGCTCCGACGTCGCCGGGTTCTTGAAGAGCGTCGGGAACGCGATCAGCCGGCGCATCGGCGAGGGCGCGCCCTCCGGGCCGGCCGGCGCCGCCGAGATCTCCGCGAGCAGGCTGGCCAGCGCGGCGCGCTCCGCCTCGACCATGTCCCGCTCCGCCTGGAGCTGCACCAGCCGCCCCACCTGCGCCTTCGCCTCCTCGAGCGGGCTGACGACGCGCGCCCGCTCGCGGAACCGCTTCAGGCTGTCCTCCGCCGCGAGGAGCTGCCAGCGCAGCGTGTCGAGCTGCTCGTCCAGGAACCGCACCGTGCGCAGTGCCTGCGCGCTCTGCACCCGCTGCCGCCGCTCGATGAACGTCCGCGCCATCGCGTTCGGCACCGCGCGCACCAGCTCGGGGTCCGTCCCCTCGTAGCGCACGACGACGATGTCCGCGTCCCGGTTCGGTCGGGTCACGCTCACCGCCTTGCGGAAGCGGTAGACCGCGTCCTCGAACCGCGCCACCTTCACCGTGATCTCGTCGCGCGCCGCGGCGCCCGGCGCCAGCGCGAGCGTCGCGCCCGGCAGCCGTAGCACGCCGCCGACCGGGACGTCGCCGAGCGGCGTCCCCTCCTTCGTCGCCACCGAGAACCCGCCGCCCCGCCGCCGCAGCACGTACTCCCCCTTCGGCGCGTCCCGCGCGACGCTCACCTCGCGGAAGAGCGCGCTCCGCGGAACGCGCCGCGGCGACTCGACGCGCAGCGCGAGCGCGAGGTCCGCCACCACGTCCTCGGCGAGCGTCCGGCTCTGGAGCACCTCCATCTCCGTCGCGATCTTGCTGCCCGCGGCCAGCGTCTTCAACGCGTCGAGCACGGCGATGTTCGACTCCTGCTCGTCGATCCGCACCGTCGTCGCGGCCTCGTAGACGGGCGTCGTCAGCCTCACGAACACCGCCGTCGCGGCGACCACCACGAGCGGGATGCCGAACGCGAGCGGCCGGTTGCGCTGGACGAAGTTCCAGACGGTGCGGAGCCGCGCCTCGTCCCGGGGTCGCCCGTTCGGGCTCGGCAGCATCGATGTCACCGGTAGAGCGCGATGAAGAGCGTCGTCGCGGCAGAGATGATGGTGGCCACGATGGGGGTGTTCCGGCTCACCCACGACCGCTCCGGAACGAAGATCTGGTCGCCCGAGACGATCGGGGAATCGGCGATCCGCGTGCGCTGGCTCAGCTTCGTCTTGATCCGCGCGCCGTCACGCACGACCTCGATCCGGTCCGCCTTCCCCTCCGGCGTGGCGCCGCCGGCCAGCGCCAGCGCGTCCGCGATCGTCATCGTCGGGCTCACCGGGTATAGCCCCGGCTTGCGCACGGCGCCCAGGATCGTGACCCGGCGCAGGAACGTGATCTCGATCGAGGGGTTGCGCAGATAGCGGCCGTACGCCTCGAGCAGCCGCGCGCGCAGCGTGTCGGGTGGGAGGTCCGTCACCGGCATCGGCCCGATCTTCGGGAAGACGGCGACGCCGTGCGCATCCACGTCGAACTCGCCGCTCAGGTCCGCCTCCCGCCAGATCTTGAGCGCCACGACGTCGCCCGGACGGAGCCGCGCCTCGGCCGGGGTGGCCGGCGGCGCGCTCCGCGCCTCCTGCGCGCGCAAGGGCGCCGCCGCCGCAAGTAGCGCGACGACGCCCAGCAGCCGCACCGATCCTCGTCTCATCCCCGAGCGCTCGCGTCGCCGATCGACGTCGCGCCTCACCGGCGCCATCCGCCGATGAGCCGCCGCCACAGGCCGCGCCGTAGCCGCACGGCGCCCACCGGCAGCGGCGCCTCGCCGTTCAGGATCCGCGCCGGGTTCGTCCGCGTCAGCAGCTCGACGGCCTCCTCGGTGCAGGCGCGCCGCAGCACCGCCACGTAGTCCCGCACCAGCGGCCGGCCACGCGCGTGGAAGTCACTGGCCACGTAATCCACGAGCCCGGCCTCGAACAGCGCCTCCGCCGCCGCCTTCGGCTCCGGCCCGTAGCGGCCGATCAGCGACAGGCCGTTCACCTGGAGCACCGCGCCCGCGCCGCGCCACGCCTCGGCCGCCCGCACGATGGTCGGGACCGTCGCGTAGCGCTCCGGGTGCGCGACGACGGGGCTCCAGCCGGCCGCGCGGATCGCCGCCAGCACCCGGCCCGAGAACGCCGGGCTCAGCGCGAAGGGGAACTCGACGAGCACGTACGGTCCGCCGCCTAGACGCAGCCGCGGGTCGGAGAAGTCGGGCTCCGGCGTGTCCAGCATGACCTCCGCCGCGCGGGTCACCTGCATCCCGGGGAACTCCTCCCCCGCCAGCGCGGAGAGCGCCTCCCACCCGCGGTCCAGCTCCTCCATCCGCCGCGCCAGCGCGTCCGGCCGCACCGTCAGCGACGCGTCGAAGTGCGGCGTCACCGCCAGCCGCTCCACGCCATCCGTACGCAGCGCCTCCAGCCCACGGCGCGACGCCGCCACGTCCGGTGCGCCGTCGTCCACGCCGGGCAGGAGGTGGTTGTGCAGGTCGACGCCGCCGGTCAGCGAGGGTGCGCCGTCGCTCATCATCCGGCTCCCCGCGGCGGGCCGGCCGGGCCCGCCCCCTCCCCGCCGGCCGCCGCGCCGGGCAGCGTCGCGGCCGCGAGCGCGCCGGCGCACAGGAACGCCACGTACTGCGTGAACGGCGCGTAGTAGTCGAACGTGTTGTCGGTCAACGAGATCGTCGCCCAGGCGACGAGGCCCGCGAACGCCGGCAGCGCGAACTCCCGCACCAGCGGGTCCGCCCGCCGCGCCACGCGCACGACCGCGCCCCACCACCCGAAGACGGCCAGCGCGAACAGCGCGACGCCGATCACGCCCAGCTCGGCGAGCAGCCGCAGGTACTCGTTGTGGACGACGCCGCCCCAGGAGGGCGGGAAGTTGCGCAGGATCAGCGCGGTCGACGAGCCCAGCCCCTCCCCGATCCAGGGGTGCGCGAGGAAGCTCTTCAGCACGAGCGCCCAGAAGATCTCGCGCCCCTGGAAGTTCATGGAGCGGAAGAGCTGCGTCGGGTGCAGGGCCAGCGACGCCAGCTCGCCCGCCCCCGGCAGGTAGCCGAACGTGCGCACGAGCGCGGTCGGCAGCAGCGCCACGCCGAGCGCCGCACCGACGATCACCGCCGCCACGACCCCGCGGTAGTTGCGCACGACCAGCGCGGCGAAGAGCGCGCAGCCGGCGAACCCCGCCAGCGCCGCGAGCACCGTGATGCGCGTCATGGCCACGGCGATCCACGCGGCGCACGCCAGGCACAGCCCGATGTAGCGGTACTGCCCCCGCGTCGTGTGCCGGGTGAACGCGACGAGGATGACCATCAGCAGGTAGAACGACATCGGATTCTCGTGCACGCCGATCGTGGGGATGCGGACCCGGCCGTGGTCCAGCTCGTAGTGCCCGAGCGCGACCAGCGCCGGCGCGAGCACGAGCGTGATCGCCGCCGCGCCCCACAGCATCCACGAGGCCAGGCGCTCCAGCTCGGCCCGCGTCCGCACGACGCCCAGGATGCCGACGAACAGCAGGAACGGATACGCCAGCTTCAGCAGCAGCCGCATCCCGTCGACGAGCGACGTCGTGAGCGCCAGGCTCGCGGCCGCGTACGCCAGGAACGCGAGCCACCACCGCCCGTAGCGCGCCGCCGCGACCCGCAGCAGGTCCCGGTCGGCCATCGTCAGCACGCCCAGCGCCACCACCATCCCGATCAGCCGGATGCCGTTCATGTCGAGCCCGCCCTGCTCCTCCAGCAGGCCCTTGAAGCCGCCGGTCAGGAACGACAGGTCGATCGGGCCGATCACGAGCATCGTCGCCAGGATCGCCAGCGGCCGCATCAGCGTGACCATCAGCAGCAGCCCGCCGAACACGACGCCGGCGGCGAAGAACGGCTGGCGCGCCAGCGCGAACGCCGCCGCCATTCCAGCCAGCGCCGCGCCCGCGAACCACGTCGCCTCCCACGCGGCGCCTCGCCACGACGGCTGCGCCGCCGCCCCGCTCACGCCCCGCGCCTCCCCACGGTACGCAGCACCGCCACGATCCGCTCGGCGGCGTGCCCATCCCACAGCTCCGGCCGACGGCCGGCCTTCCCACCGCCGTCCAGGATCCGAACCGCCGCCGCCGCGATCCGGTCCGCGTTCGTGCCCACCACCTCGTTCGTGCCCTCCAGCACGGTCACGGGCCGCTCCGTGTTCTCCCGCAGCGTCAGACAGGGCACGCCCAGGATCGTCGTCTCCTCCTGGATCCCGCCGGAGTCCGTCAGCACGAGCCGCGCGTCCGCGAGCAGCCCGAGGAACTCGAGGTAGCCCAGCGGCTCGAGCAGCCGCAGCGCCGGCATCCGCGCCAGCCGGTCCGCGAGGCTCCCCTCCGCCAGCCGCTGCCGCGTGCGCGGGTGCACCGGGAACAGCACCGGCACCCGCGACTGCACCACGTCGACCGCGTCCAGGAGCTGCGCCAGCACCGCCGGGTCGTCCACGTTCGACGGCCGGTGCAGCGTCAGGACCGCATACTCCCGCGCCGCGACGCCCATCCGCCCCGGCATCCCGAGCGCGCGCGCCCGCGGCAGCTCCCGCAGCAGCGTGTCGATCATGACGTTCCCGACGAAGTGGATCCGCTCCGCCGGCACGCCCTCACGCAGCAGGTTCGTTTCTGCGTCCCGCTCCGTCGTGAACAGCAGGTCGGAGATCGCGTCCGTCAGCACCCGGTTGATCTCCTCGGGCATCCCGCGGTCGAAGCTGCGCAGCCCCGCCTCGACGTGCGCGATCCGCACGCCGAGCTTCGCCGCGACGAGCGCCGCGGCGAGCGTCGAGTTCACGTCGCCGACCACCACGAGGACGTCCGGCCGCTCGGCGATCATGATCGGCTCGAGCGCGAGCATCACGTTCGCCGTCTGCGCCGCGTGCGTCCCCGACCCCACGCCCAGGTAATGGTCCGGCGCCGGCAACCCCAGGTCGCGGAAGAACGCCTCCGACATCCGCTCGTCGTAGTGCTGGCCGGTGTGCACCAGCACCGTCTCGACATCCGCGTGCCGCGCCAGCTCCCGCAGCAGCGGCGCGGCCTTCATCATGTTCGGCCGCGCACCGACCACGGCCATGATCTTGAGCGGCCCGGCCACGCCGCCGTGCTCCGCTCCCGCCGTCATGCCGCGCCGCCGGCCGAGCGCAGCACCGCGCCCATCCGCTCCGTCCAGCGCTCCAGGGTGTAGGACCGCGCGTGCGCCTCCCGCGCCGCCCGTCCCATCCGCAGTCGCAGCGCGTCGTCGTCCAACAGCCGAAGCAGCGTCTCGGCCAGGATCTCCGGGGCGCGGGCCGGTACGAGCACCCCCGTCTCACCGTCCCTCACGCACTCCGCGATGGCCCCGTGCGCCGTCGCGACGACCGGAAGTCCCGCCGCCATGGCCTCGATGATCACGTACGGATGCCCCTCGTATGGGTAATAGGTCGGTAGCACCAGGATGTCCGACTCCTCCAGCGCCCGCCGCTTCGCCGCGCCCGCCACCACGCCGCGGCACTCGATGTTATCCGGCAGCGCCGCGGCCGCCGCACGCAGGAGCGCCTCCTCGTCCCCCGCGCCATAGGCGGCGCCGGCGAACACGAAGCGCACATCCGGCCGCCGCGCGACGATCAGCCGCGCCGCCGCCAACACGTCCAGCACGCCCTTCGTGCGCAGCAGCGCGCCGAGGTAGAGCACCTGGCGGCCACGCCGAGTCGCCGCGTGCGCCGGGCCGGACGTCCGCGCCCCCGGCGCCGGGCGCGCTACCGGCGCGTCGCACCCCGCGGCAGGCGACGTCGCCGCCGCCACCGGCCGGTCGTCCACCGAACCCGCCGGGGCGAGCGACGGCGTCCCGTTCGGCACCACCGCGATCCGGCTCTCCGGCACCAGTCCGCGGAACATCGCGCGCAGCCCCTCGCCGAGCACGATCACCCGCGCCGCCCGCCGCACCACCAGCCCCGCCAACGCCCGCGTCAGCGCGTCCGTCCCCTCGTAGAAGGCGCGGAAATGGCCGCCGTGCACGTGCAGTACGATGCGTCGCCGCAGCGCGAGCGCCGCCAGGAGGAAGAGCGAGTCGCGCAGGAAGCCGAGCCGATTCTGCGCGATCGGGACGTATACTACGTCCGGCCGCCGGCGCAACAGTAGCCACAGACAGGTTACGCCGTGTTTCAGCGCGAGCGCCACGTTCGTGACGTCGAAGCGGCCGATGTTGCGCAGGTCGCGGCGATCGGAGGTGTCGAGGTGGATCAGCTCCACATCGTCGCCCAGGCCGCTCTCGAGCAGGTAGCGCGTCGCGACCGCGCCGCCGTGGTACGGCGGGGGCGTCGGCCCGACCACGAGGACCCGCAGCCGCCGCTCACCCCCGCCCGGCGCCCCGCGCGCCGCGGACCGCCGGACCGCAGCGGCCCCATTTCTGCTTGGTCCCCGCACGACCCCCGGCCCAGGTTGCCGGTCCGGTCCCGGACGATTCACCCGAACGAACCGCTATGCCGCGCCGTCGTACCCGCATCATCCTCGCGGCTGCGCTCACCGCCGCGAGCCTCGACTCCGCGCCGCTCCGGGCGCAGTCCGCCCCGCTCCGGCCGCCGCCGTGCCGGCATCCGGTGGACCTCGAGCTGACCTCCGTCGACGACTTCAGCGCCGACTTGGCGCGCGTCCTCGAGATCACCGGTGCCGCGCCGCTCACGGTCATGGCCGTGCGTCGCCTCTCGCGCGGCTCCGGCCTGCGCGTCTGCGCCGACGGGAGCGATCTCGCGCGCGACGCGCTCCTGCCGCCCGCCGCCGCTCCGGCCCGCGCGAACGTCGTCCGCGTCCTCCCCGCCGTCAGCTTCTCCGAGCTGAACAGCGCCTACCCGCTCGACCGCGACAACGGCGCGCTCTGGGCCGGCCGCGGCGTGGCGACCGCCGTTTCCGCCGGCGTCGCCGTCCGCTGGGGCGTGCTCACGGCCGCGCTCGCCCCCACGATCGCCTACCAGCAGAACCGCGACTTCGAGACCGTCCCGGTCGACGCGCCCAGCTACTCCCGCTTCGCGAACCCGTGGCATACCCAGGGCATCGACTGGCCGCAGCGCTTCGGCGCCGACGCGTTCTGGACGCTCGACGCCGGGCAGAGCTACATCCGCGTCGACTACCACGGCTTCGCCGTCGGCCTCTCGAACGAGAACCTCTGGTGGGGCCCCGGGCGCCTCAACTCCATCGTCCTCGGCGCGTCCGCGCCCGGCTTCCCGCACCTCTTCCTCGGCACCGGCCGCCCGGTGAACGTAGGGATCGGCCGACTGGACGGCGAGCTGCTCTGGGGTCGCCTCGCCGAGTCCGACTACTGGGATGGCGACCCCACCAACGACCGGCGCATGTTCGCCGGCATCGTCCTCGGCATCGAGCCCCGCGGGCTCCCCGGCCTCACGCTCGGCGTCGCCCGCGCCTACCTCGAGGTCATCCCGCCCGACGGCCTCTCGATCGGCGACTACATCAGCCACCCCTACGCCCACCCGCGCGCGAACCCGCAAGGCCCCATCGGCGGCAACCAGCTCGCGTCGATCTTCGGCCGCTGGGCGCTCCCCGCCGCCGGCTTCGAGGCGTACGCCGAGTGGGCGCGCGAGGACAACTGGGACTCGTTCCACGACCTGCTCCTCGAGCCCGAGCACTCGCAGGGCTACACGCTCGGCTTCCAGAAGGTCACGCCCGCCGGCTCACGCTCGCTCCGCCTCTTCGGCGAGCTCACCCACCTCGAGGCGTCGACCAGCCTGCGCAGCGGCCGCGGCGCGGTCACGTTCTACACGCACAGCCAGGTCCGCCAGGGCTACACCCAGCGCGGCCAGCTCCTCGGCGCGAGCATCGGCCCCGGCTCCAACGCGGCCGCGCTCGGCGCCGACCTCTTCGCCGGCCGCTCGGTCACCGGGCTCACCCTCCAGCGTATCGCGCACGACAACGACGCGTACTACGCCGTCTGGGCCCGCTACTACGGCTTCCGCGGCCACGACGTCGAGCTCGCCGCGTCCGTCCGGCACCAGCATCTGCTCGGCCCGTTCGCCATCGGCGGCGAGATCGGCCTCTCGACGCGCTACAACCGCGATTTCCTCGACCTGTCCGACGTCTACACGGTGCCGGACCGCGTCGATCACAACCTCCACCTCCGCCTGACCGCGACCTGGCGCCCGAACCTCGGCGTCGTCGGCCTGGTGCCGTAGGCGACGGTCGCCGCGCGCTCCGCCGGTCTGCGCGCGGGAGGTGGAGTCCCGCGAGCCCACCGCGCCCGGGCTCCGCGGCGCCGGCGGCTGGGCCTCAGCGCATCTCCGGCGCCGGCCCGAATCGCCCGCGCAGGTAGTCGCGGGTGCCGAGCGCGGTGCCGCGCGCGTGCCGCACCAGCCAGCGGAGCGCGAGCGCCCGCGAGCGGCCCCGCGGCGGCCGCACCACGCCCCGGGCGAGCCCGACCAGCTCCCGCGCCAGCGTGAGCGCGACGCGCCCGCCGCCGACGCCGTAGTTCTTGCGCCAGAAGAGGTACCGGTTCCGTGCCATGAAGTAGAAGTAGTACGGTGCGGGGAGCGCGGGTTTCTCCTGCCAGGCGCGCGCCTCCGGGACGAGCAGGATCCGCCACCCGGCCGCGCCGGCGCGCCGACAGAAGTCGGTCTCCTCGAAGTAGATGAAGTAGCGGTCGTCCAGCCCGCCGATCGCCGCGATCACCTCCGGGCGGATCAGCATGCAGCAGCCGTCGATCCAGTCCACGGCGTAGGTGGTCCGGCCGGGGAACGTGCGGAGCTGGTAGGAGCGCGCGCGCCGCGGCTCGAGCCGGCCGCCCGCGCTGAAGACGCGCTCCGGCTCGTCCCGGTACAGCACCAGCGGGCCGGCCATGCCGGCGCCCGGCTCCGCGCGGAGCGCGCCGAGCAGCCGCGCGAGCGCACACGGCTCGAGCGTCATGTCCTGCGTCAGCAACAGGACGTGCGAGCCGCCCCCGCGCTCCCGCCAGCGCGCGAGGCCGGCGTTCATCCCACCGGTGTACCCGGTGTTCGCCGCGAGGCGCAGGACGTGCCCCTCGCCGAACCGCCGCACCAGCCGTTCGCCGCTCCCGTCCGTCGACGCGTTGTCCACCACGACGTAGTCGAGCGTGACGCCCTCGGAGGCGAGCACCGACTCGACGCAGCGCGTCACGGTCGGCGCGCCGTTCCGCGTCAGCGCGACGACGAAGATGTCCGGCGCGCTCATCCGACCAGAAACCGGGCCAGCCGCGGCCGCCGCGCGGGCACGTAGCAGGCCGCGGCCAGCGCGCGGCTCGCCCGCCCGCGGCTCGCGGCGAGCGCCAGGAACCATGCCGAGAACAGCAGCTTCTTCTTCAGCGGATACGCCGGCGTCCGCCAGCACGCGCGGATCCCCCGCGCCGCGAGCGCCCACGCGCGGTCGCCGGGATAGGGGTGGGCCTCCGGCTCGACCCGGAGCGAGGCCAGCCGAGCCTGGAGGTGGTCCGGCACGCACAGCACCAGGTCCGCGGGCACGTCCAGGGCGATGCGCGCGCCCAGCTCACGCAGCGCCGCCGCCTTCTGCTCCTCCGAGATCGTGATCTGCCTCAGCCGGGCGGGGCGCAGCTCGCGCTCCAGCGCCCAGTTGTTGCCGCCGTGCACGCGGAACGCGCCCAGCGGCTCGGGGATCGTGACGACGTCGCCCAGCAGCGCGCTCGCCTGGATCAGGTGACCGTCCGGCGAGAGGTGCGATTCCGCCATCGGCATCAGCCGTTCCAGCGCGCGCCGGTCGAAGACGTTGCCGCTCGTCGGCGGGCTCGGGTAGACGCCGACCGCGAGCACCGTCCGGCTCAGGTCGCCGCTCGGCATCGGCGCCCTCGGCGCGCGGTACCCCAGCGGCCGCCCCTCGCGGTCGACGACCTCCAGCGGGAACTGGATCTTCGCGACGCCGTCGCGCCACACGCGCGCCGCCGCCTCCAGCGCCGAGGGGTGGAGCAGGTCGTCGGCGTCGAGGAACAGCACCGCGTCGCCCCGGCACGCCGCGAAGCCCGCGTTCAGCGCCGACGCCTGCCCGCCGTTCTCCTTGAGCACCGGCCGCACCCGTGCGCCGTAGCTCGCGATGATGTCGCGAGATGCGTCCGTCGAGCCGTCGTCCACCACGATCACCTCGAGCGCCGGCCGCGTCTGCGCGAGTGCGCTGTCGATGGCCGCCGGCAGGAACGCGGCATAGTTGTGGTTGTTGACCACGATGCTGATACGAGGTCCCCCGGGCACCGCGCGCTCTCCTCGTGGACGCCACCCCCACGGGGATGTCCCTTGCCCCGCGCTCAGCGCCCCGCCTAGCATTCCCAACCCGGACGCGGCGCCGGCCGCGCCCCGCACCTCGGTAGCGAGGCGATGCGGATCCCGACCCGCCCCCCGACCGCGACCGCGGCGTTCGCGTTGCTCGCGCTCGCCGCCTGCGGCGACGACGCCGGTCCGGCCCCGCGCGCCACCGCCACCGCCCACTTCGCCGCCATCGCCGCCGGGCGCGACCGCTCCTGCGCCGTCGCCGACACCGGCGCCGCGTTCTGCTGGGGCCGCCGTGGCGCCGCCGACGACGACTCCGCCGCGCCGCCAGCCCTCGTCCCGACCGCCGTCACCAGCGCCCCCGACGCCCGCGCGGTCGCCCTCGGCGAGCAGCACGCCTGCCTCCTGGCCGTCGACGGTCGCGCCTTCTGCTGGGGCGCGAACGACCATGCCGAGCTCGGCGACGGCACGACCGTCGGCCATGCCGCGCCGACGCTCGTCGCGGGCGAGCGCACGTTCTCCGCGATCGCCGCCGGCCGCCACCACACCTGCGGCCTCGAGGTCGACGGCCGCGTCTCCTGCTGGGGGTGGGGCCGCTACGGCCAGCTCGGCGTTGGCGCGACCGTCGACCTCGGCCTCCCCGAGCGCATCCCCGGCCGGCGCTTCGCCGCGCTCGCCGCCGGCGCCGACCACACCTGCGCCCTCGCGGCCGACGGCGCCGCCTACTGCTGGGGTCGCGACGATCGCGGCCAGCTCGGCACCGATTCCGCCCTGGTGCGCTGCGGCGCCGACGGCGCACCGTGCAGCCTCGTCCCGGTCCGCGTCCGCACCACCGTCGCGTTCGCCGCGATCGCCGCAGGCGGCCAGCACACGTGTGCGCTCTCCACCGCGGGTGTCGCCTACTGCTGGGGCGCCGGCGACGTCGGCCAGCTCGGCGCCGGCGCGCTCGCCGACGCCCGCGCGCCGGTTCGCGTCGCCGCGCCCGCCGCGTTCGCCACGATCTCCGCCGGCGCTCGCCACACCTGCGCCGTCACGACCGATCATCAGGCGTATTGCTGGGGAGACGACACGTACGGCCAACTCGGCGACGGCGGTGGCGCAGGCGTCGCGGCCACGCCGGCCCGCGTCGCCGGCGACGTCGCCTTCGATTCGATCAGCGCCGGAACGCTGCACACCTGCGCCCTGGCGGCCGACGGCGCGGCGTACTGCTGGGGCTTCGCGGGCTACGGCCAGCTCGGCTCCGGCTCCACGTTCGCCTCCCCGGTCCCCGTCCGCGTCGCCGCGCCCGCGGCGCCGCGGTGATGCCGGCCTACGGCACCACATGAACCCGGATCGGCGTCGCCGATGC
>JADGGV010000635.1 GCA_019689775.1 Gemmatimonadota bacterium | reverse complement strand
CCCCTCCTCCACCCGCCAGACCTGCTTCCGCCCGGGGTAGACGAACTTCCCCGTCGACAGCTTCGTGCGTCCCCGCCCCGCGTACTCCGTCAGCTTGTACGCCATCCCGTCCAGCGCCGGCGCATCGCTCGAGACGCCCATGCGCGTGCCCACGCCGAACGCGTCGATCGGCGCGCCCGAACGGACCAGCGCCGCGATCGCGTACTCGTCCAGCCCGCCGCTCGCGAAGATGCGTACGCCCGTCAACCCCGCCTCGTCCAGCCGCCGGCGCGACTCCCGCGCCAGCTCCGCCAGATCGCCGGAATCGAGCCGGATCGCCCGCACCCGGAACGCATCGCCCAGCTCGGCCGCCAGCCGGATCACCGCATCCACGCCGCGCAGCGTGTCGTACGTGTCCACGAGCAGCGTCGTCTCCGGGTACAGCGACGCAAAGCGACGGAATGCCTCCAGCTCGTCGTCGTGCGCCTGCACGTAGCTGTGCGCCATCGTCCCGGCCACCGGGATGCCGTAGCGCGCGCCCGCCAGCACATCGCTCGTCGAGGCGACGCCGGCCACGTAGAACGCCCGCGCGCCGGTCACCCCCGCGTCGATCCCCGGCATCCGCCGCAGCGCGAAGTCGACGACCGGCCGCCCCGCCGCCGCCCGCACCACCCGCGCCGCCTTCGACGCCAGCACCGTCTGGAAGTGGATCCGGTTCAGCACCAGCGTCTCGGCGAGCTGCGCCTCCGGCAGCGGCGCCACCACCTCCAGCAGCGGCGCCGGCGGGAAGACCGGCGTCCCCTCCGGCACCGCGTAGACGTCGCCCGTGAAGCGCAGCCGCCCCAGCCAGTCGAGAAACTCGTCGCGGAAGAGCCCGAGCGTGCCCAGGTAGTCGAGCGCCGGGCGCGTGAAGCGCAGCGCCGCGAGCTGGCGCAGCGCGTCCTCCACCCCGCACGCCAGCAGGTAGTTGCGCTCCGGCGGGAGCTTCCGGACGTGCAGGCTGAAGACCGCCTCCGCGTCCATGCGCTCCCGCCAGTACGCCTGGAGCATGGTCAGCTCGTAGAGATCCGTGAGCAGGGCGACGTCGCCGCCCGCCACGTCCCCGGCCGGCGCCGCCGCGTCCCACGACACGCCCGCGCCCGCCTCGGCTGCCGGCGCCGCCGGCCCACCCCCCACCGATGGCGGATCGTCTCTCCGCATGGCGCCCTCCGAGGAACGACCCCCTACACGCCCGGGCCGCGCCGCGCCCGGCGCCGCCGCAGGATCGAGCCGATGTGCTCGTCGACGACCGGGCTCCACGCGTAGATCAGCAGCGACTCCACCTCCGCCACGAGCGCCAGCGCCGTGGCTCCGCCGAACAGCAGCCGCGAGTCGTGGCCGAGCGCGAACAGGATCACGGCGTACGCGTAGCCGCAGAAGCCCGCCGCCTTCGCCGAGTACAGGTGCAGGTCCGCGACCCGCCGGAACCGCACCCACCCGACCAGCAGCACGACGGCGCCCAGCCCGAGCCACGCCGCGAGCCATGGCCAGCGCTCGCGCACGATCTCCGGGTGCAACATCCAGATCCACGCCAGCGTCGAGCTCATCAGGAGCAGGTCCGCGATCGAGTCGAGCTGGCTGCCGGTTCGCGAGATCGCGTGCAGCCGCCGCGCCAGCGCGCCGTCCACCACGTCCGTCGCCCCGGCGACGAGCAGGCCGATGCCGAGCGCCGTCGTCTCGCGCAGCAGCGCGAGCCCCCACAGCACGGGCAGCAGCACCAGCCGCAATTCGGTGAATCGGGTCGGGAGCGTGCTCCGCATCGTCGTAGGTTTCTCGGCCAACTCCACTCCGCCGCCCTCCGCACCGCCGGTAGTCTCATGCCACCGCACAGGCCGGCCGGGCGCGTCCATCGTGGCCGTGCGGGGCGACCTCGCCACGATCGCGATCCGGGTGGTAGGGACGCGCTCCGGCGGGAGTGATCGCCGCCTTACATCCGGCCCCGCCGCGCACCGCTTCCGCAGCACGCGCCGGTCGCCGGCCCGCGCCCGGTCGCGGGAACTCCTACGCCCGAAGCCAGGTACTCGTGCCGAGCGGTCAGACCCCGCCCCTCACCGGAGGCCGCCATGTTCCGCCACCTCGCCGTGGCTAGCGCCGTCCTCGGTTCCGTCACCGCCCTCGTCTTCCTCGGCAGCCGCACCCGCGCCCACCCCGCGGCCGACGGCCTGCCC
>JADGGV010000634.1 GCA_019689775.1 Gemmatimonadota bacterium | reverse complement strand
GACGTAGTCATCCGCCCCCAACCGGAAGGCCAGGATGCGGTCCGCTTCCTCGGAGCGAGCGGTGAGGACGAGGATGGGGAGCGCATCGCCATCCTGGCGGAGCCGGCGCAGCAGCTCGTAGCCATCCATCCCCGGCAGCATGAGGTCGAGGATCACCAGGTCGGGGGCGGCGCGGGCCGCCATCTCGAAGGCCTCGGCGCCGTTGCCGGCCAGGTCGACCTCATGGCCCTCGATCTCCAGGTTGTTGCGCAGCCCGAAGGCGAGGTCGGCGTTGTCCTCGATGACGAGAATGCGAGGCATTGCGCGGAGACTTATCGGCGAGATGGCGGTGTGGCCCTGGCAAGGAACGAGAGCCGACCACGATTATAGCTCGGCTCGTCGTCCCCAAGCGAGGGTCGGGCGATGTGGCCGCAGGCCCGTGTCTCCTCCCATCGCCGCAGTAGTAGATACAATGAGGATGCCTGCCGCCGTAGCTGTCGCACCATCTTTGCTTGTCCGCCGTCCGGCTGGCGGTCGCCGCTCGCGGCGGGGGGGCGCGGGGGGAGGGCCTGCCATTGACGCGCGCAACGGAAGCCCGCACCATGACGTCCCGAGGCCGGCCGCTCGCCGTGAGAGGAAGGACGGCTTGGCGCATGGCGAGCGCCGGGGCGGCCGCGCGGTCGCGGGCGCAGGGGGGCGGTGAGTCCGAGCGCGCGACGGCGGCTCACGTACACTCCCGACGAAGGGTCCACATGCTGGTCGTCATCAAGGACGATTACGCCGCGATCAGCGCGGAGGCGGCGCGGCTCGTCGCCAACCGGCTGCGGAAGAAGCCGGACCTGGTGCTGGGGCTGGCCACGGGGAGCACGCCGCTCGGGCTGTACGACGAGCTGGTGCGCCTCCACCGGGAGGAGGGGCTGGACTTCTCCAAGGTCACGACGTTCAACCTCGACGAGTACGTCGGGCTGTCGCCGGACCACCCGCAGAGCTACCACCACTTCATGCAGGTCCACCTGTTCAGCCGGATCAACCTCCAGCCGCGCTTCACGCACGTGCCCGACGGCCTCGCGCTCGACATCGAGGACCACTGTGCGTGGTACGAGGCGCAGATCCGGCGCTACGGCGGGATCGACCTCCAGGTGCTCGGCATCGGCGCGAACGGGCACCTCGCCTTCAACGAACCGGGCTCCTCGCTCGGGTCGAGGACGCGCGTCAAGACGCTCACCCAGAAGACGCGCGAGGACAACGCCCGCTTCTTCGGCACGGTCGACGACGTACCCCGCTACGCCATCACCATGGGGATCGGCACGATCATGGAGGCGCGCGAGCTGCTCCTGGTCGCGACCGGGGAGGTGAAGGCCGACGCCATCGCCGCCGCCGTCGAGGGGCCGATCACGGCGATGGTGCCCGCCTCGATCGTGCAGATGCACCCGCGGGCGTTCCTCATCGTCGACCGCGCCGCCGCGTCGCGCCTCCGCGGCGAGTACTCGAGTTCGTTCGAGGAGGCGGTGATGGTGAGGCGGCCGCTGGGGCGGGAGTAGCTCGTCGCGCCCGGACGGTTCCGGGCGCGGACGTCGACCCGCGCCGGACGGCCGAGTGGGGGAGCGGGAGAGCGGGAGACTGCCGTTTCCCCCGCTCATCCACTCCCCCACTCCCCCACTCTGCCGTCAGGCCGCCGCCGGCAGCCCCGCCACATCGACGGCCAGCACCGGCGTCTGATGGCAGTTCGGGCAGACCATGCGGTGCGGCTCGCCGAGGCGCGTCGGCTTCTCGACCGCCAGCTCGTGGGCGCACTTCGGGCAGCGCCCCCGCATCGACACCAGCGTGAAGCGCTGCTTGTAGTAGCCCCACGCCCGGAAGATCCCGATCCCGAATGCCGCCAGCACCCAGGGGAAGTGCGGCGGGATGAACATCACGATCGGGATCGCGAGCCAGGCGAGCAGCAGGTTCGTGAGCGCCTTGCTCACGCGCCAGCGTCGCGAGCGGGGGATCACCTCGACGCGCGCCGGCGTCGGCTCGAAGCCGAAGATGTCGAGTCGCGCGGGCGGTGTGCGCACCTCGTCGCGGGGAGTTGTATGGGTTGCCATATATTTGCGTGTGCAGCCAGAGATTTTCGGTGATCGTTCAGCGGCCGCCGGCGGTGTCCCGGGGTGCGGGGCGGCCGAGGAGCGGCGGCGGTTGCCGGGGTTTCGGCGCGGGGCGCGGGGG
>JADGGV010000633.1 GCA_019689775.1 Gemmatimonadota bacterium | reverse complement strand
GTCAAGGCGCAGGACATCACGATCAAAGGCGATGCGCTCGCCTGCTTCGGCGTCGGATGTGTCCCGGCGCAGAATGCCGCAATTGTCATCGACGGCGTCGCGCTCAGCTACAGCAGCCTCGCGCCGACGGACTTCGAAGGCATGACCGCGGGCGGCGTGCTCGCCATCAACGGCTCGCCGGGGACGTTCGGCACGCTCACCCTCGCCCAGGGGACCGGCCAGGTCATCAACACGCCGTTCACGCTGATGCTGAGCTTCCTCGAGCCGACCTCGCCGGACGTCACGTTCGAGGCCCTCATCACCGGCGTGGCCTCGAGCGACCCGACCACGGGCGGCGTTCACGTCGTCTTCTCGAGCGGGACGCAGTCCATCCCGTTCGCGAACGCTAGCCCCGGCGGCGGCAGCGGGACGCTGACCGTCGTCGTCGACAACACCGCGGTGCCCCCGGGCAACACCGCCACGATCACCGGCTTCTTCACCGCCCGGACGGTGGCCCCCGAGCCCGCGTCGATGCTCCTGCTCGGCACCGGCCTGACCGGGCTGCTCGGCTTCGCCCGCCGGCGGCGGAGCACCGAGGATGCCGCGTAGCCTCCCGCCGGCCGCCCACCGCCCCGTGCGGGCGGCCGGGGTCGCACCAGCGCCGGCAGGCGCGCCCTGTTGACGCGCCTGCCGGCCGTTTCACACCTCGGGACGGAATCCCAGGATGGAGCTTGGCGACAGACTCCGCGCCTCGCGCCCGCTTGCCGCGCCTCTCTACGCCGTCGCGGCGCTCCTCGTCGTCACGCCGCTCACGCAGTTGGCGGCAAGCCTCGGCTGGCGCGTCATGCCCGGGTCGATGCAGTGGCGGACCGGCGCGCTCGGGCTGCTCGCCAGCGCGATCCTGACGCCCACACTCGGAATGCTCGTGGCGGTCCTCACCGCGGTCGTCTACGACCACCGCCTGGCGCGCCGGATCCTCCCCCTCCTCTGCGGACTCGTCGCCCTGGGCCTCCTCGCGCTCCTGGGCCTCTTCGTCCTGGACGGCCTGCAGATGCGTGCCGTGCTGACCGCCCGGTTCCGCCCGCAGTTCACGAACTCGCTCATCCAGGGCGCCGTCGTCTACGCATTGAACGCGGCTGCCCTCGCAACGATCTGCGTGGGTGCCCTCCGCGTGGACCGGCGCGCGCGGCGGATCGCGCGAGCGACGCAGCGCACCCACCGGCCCGAGGATCCCCTGCTCGTCTCGCCCGCTGCCGAGAATCTCGCGGCGAACCACCCGAACGGCTGACGCTCCCGCCCCCCGATCGGATCGCGCCCTCGCCGGCGGGGGCTCCGCCGCCGGCCCGGAACGGGGAAGACTTCTCTCGTCGCGCCGCTTGGTTCGCTTTATCCGCCGACTTCCGACCGGGGCGCCTCGGTCGTTGGTGGAAACATTCGTAGCACCGCCGCGCGAAGCTTTCCTGCTTCCGCCCGACCGCCCGGCCTCCCGTTGATCCCCGCGCCGACGTAAGCGGTTGCGCCAGACGGTCCTCCCATGCCCGACACCCGCGCGTGCGACATGGCGCGCCGCCAGTCACTCCGCCGCGCTGCCGGCACCCCCGGCGGCCTCCTACCGAACGCCTGCCGCTCAGCGCAACGCCCGCGAAGGTCGGTGGCACCGAGCCGTGGGGCGACATCGGCCCCTGGGCCGGCGCTTCGCGTGGGCACATCAGCGGCTTCATCGCGCCGCGGGCATCGGTGACCGCGACGCCGGTGGCGAAGGTCCTGGTTTTCCCCTCTTCGGCCACGATCGACAACGGCAATGACCGGCAGTACACGACGCTGGCGCTGAATGCCGCGGGTCGGCTCAGCACGACGCCGCCCCCGATCGCCTGGACGAGCTCCAACACGGCCGTGGCGACGGTGGGCGCGACCGGCGTGGTCAAGGGGTTGGGTGGCGGGACCGCCACGGTCAAGGCGACCATCGGCGGGCTTGCCGGCAGGGTCCAGGTGTACGTGACCGCTCCCCTTCAGTACCGGCCACCGGCAGGACCACGTCGGACCCGGCCCGGCGGGTCGAACGTCCGGGGGCCGGCTATGGGCCGGGCTCCCGGGTCGCGCTCTCCGGCGGTGCCCCGGTACGCGCCCGAGGCCGCGCAGGCTCCCCTCGCGCGGCCTCGAGCGCGTATCCCGGTCTGTTTTAAACATCTGACGCGGCCGGCGCTATTCAGTGGGTTGAT
>JADGGV010000632.1 GCA_019689775.1 Gemmatimonadota bacterium | reverse complement strand
CGGACAATACCGAACGCTCAACACCCCACGATCGTGACGGCCCGACCGTCGATCGGGCGGCCCGGGCCGACTCGGCGAGGGGCTGAATCTTGGGTGTGTGGTATACCGTAAGGGATCCCGGACGAACGATCAACCCTGGAGGACCACATGACCGCCGAGGACGGGGGCTCGACCCTCAGCAAGCTCATCACCTGGTTCGTGATCGCCGTGATCGCGCTGCTCGCGATCCGCGTGGCGTTCATGGCCGTGGGCGTCGGCCTGTTCCTGCTGTTCCGGGTCGGGCCGCTCGTGCTGCTGGGCTACCTGCTCTGGCGGGCCTGGCGCTGGCTCCAGAAGAAACCGGTCGATTGAGGCCCGGAGCGCGAACGGAGGCAAACCATGCAGATGGCGATGCGGGTGGTGGGCGGCGGGATCCTCGCGATCCTGACCGTCCTCGTGGGAAAGATGCTCCTCGGCTGGCTCGGCGCGATGGTCGCGTTCGTCGCCGCGCTGCTCTTCAAGCTGCTGCTGCTCGCGCTCCTCGTGTGGGGGCTGGTGTGGGTACTGCGGCGGGTGCGCGGCCGGCCGAGCTCGGAGCCCTGAAGCGAGGCGCACCCGGCACTCGGGCGCGCCCTCGCCGAGGAAGAGGCGATCGAGGTCCGCGTGCCGCGCGCACGCGGACCTCATCGTGGTGCCATCGCTCCGACGCGGGGGATCATGCCCGCCTGCCCGGCGCATGCGCCGGGCACGCGGCCTTGCGCTCGGCCTCCAGGAGCTGCGCCACCCGCGGGCCGGGCGCACCTGGGCGCGAGACGCCACGGCGCGGTTCCCGCCGCGCGGTTCGCCGCCGGCCGCGTGCACGCGGACATCAGGGAGGTGCTCCAGGTCGGCGCCAACATGGACAGCCGCCGGCCGCACACACGCGGGCTCGAGCCCCGCGCGCCCGTGCGACCGGCCGCGGGCTACGGCGCCTCGCCCGGGTCGCGCGGCTCCGGCCCCGCCTCGGGCGCGGGCGGCAGCGCGGCCGGCGGGCCGGCCGGCTCGGCGTCCTCCGTCGACCCAGCGCGCCGCCCGGCGGCCCGCGCCGCGCGCTCCTCCAGCTCGCGGCGCAGCGACTCGATCCGAGACTCCACCCGCTGGAGCACCGCCTCCATTCGCGGGAACACCTCCTCGATGAAGCGGTCGACTCGCGGTTGCACCTCGCGCACGCGCGCATCCACCCGGGGGCGCACGTCCCGGATCGCCGACTCCACCTTCTCCTCCAACTCGTCGAAGGCGCGCTTCACCTTCGGCCGCAGGTCCTCCAGCGCCGCCTCGACGCGGGCCTGGAGCTCGGCGATCGGATCGCGCTTCGGGCCGCTCTCGTTCGTGTCGCTCATGGGCTCCCTCTCGGCTCACGGGCACACCGCGGATCGGTGCCTGCAATCCGTACGCCGGCCTCCGGAGCCGGTTTCAGCCGCGCGCCGCGCCCGACGCCGGGCGGCGCGCCCTCGAGCGCCGATCAGCCCGGGCGGCGCGAGAAGAACGGCGTCCGCCCGCTCGCGTGGTCGGTCGAGTCGCGCACGGCGACGATCTCCGGCACCGCCTCCCG
This sequence comes from Gemmatimonadota bacterium, assembly GCA_019689775.1. Lineage (GTDB taxonomy): Bacteria > Gemmatimonadota > Gemmatimonadetes > Longimicrobiales > RSA9 > JADGGV01. The sequence continues at coordinate 635 of JADGGV010000632.1, read as the reverse complement.
GATCATCCGCTCGACGCCCTGCCGCAGCGTGACCGCCGCCAGGCCGCACCCCTGGCAGCCGCCGCTCATCTGCACGTGGGCGACGCCGTCCTCGACACCGAGCAGCGTGATCTTGCCGCCGTGCGCCGCGACCGCCGGGTTGATCCGCCCCTCGATCACGCGCCGCACCCGCTCGGCCAGCTCGCCCGCCGGGGCGGCGGCCGCGGCCCCGGCCGCCGGCCGCACCTCGAACGTGCTCCCGACGAAGTCGACGACCGCGCCCTCGATGCCCGGCGCCGCCGCCGCGTCGATGTAGACGAGAAAGCCGCCGGCGTCGAACACGACATCGCCGGGGTCGGCGTCGCCGCTCTCCACGAGGCACAGCTCGTACGACGGGGCGAGGGGGCTGCCGCCGCTGGCCGCGCCGACGCGCAGCGCCGCATCCTCGCCGTAGAAGTCCTTCATGAAGCCCAGGACGCGCTCCCGGGCGCTCTCCGTGAACGTCAGCATCGCTCCTCCCTTCCGCCGGCCGCGCCGGCGCTCGAGCCGGGTGGACAATACCCCGATGCGCCAGGAAGGTCGAGTACCGCGCTCACGGCGGGCGGGGACGGCGGGTCCGACTTCGGGCGGTGACACACCGGGGCCGACTGCGGGTG
>JADGGV010000631.1 GCA_019689775.1 Gemmatimonadota bacterium | reverse complement strand
GCCGATCAGGTTCATGAACGTCGACTTCCCCGAGCCCGACGGACCCATGATCGCCACGTACTCGTTGCGCGCCACCACCAGGTCCACGCCGCGCAGCGCATGGACGATCTCCGCCCCCAGGCGGTAGTCCTTGGTCAGCCCCTGCGTCCGTATGACCAATGGCGCGTTCATGCCGCCCCCTTCGGCTTCGCGCCCTTGGTTCGGGCGTCGAGCGTCATGCGTTTCACCGGCTTGCCCTCCTCCAGCGAACGGATCGCCTCGTAGGGGCCAGCCACCACCGAGTCGCCGACCGACAGGCCGGAGATCACCTCGAAGTGCTCCCGGCCCGCGATGCCGACGGTGACCGGGACGAAGTGCGCCTTGCCTTGCCGCACCACGAAGACGCCTTCCTGATCGTCGCGTCGCTCGCTGGCCACGCGGTCGGCCGCCGCCTTGGCCGCCGGATCCTCCTGCGGCAGCGGCTTGACGTTGCCGCGCTCGCGCACCGTGAGCGCGATGATCGGGATCGTCAGCGCGTCCTTGCGCGTGGCGGTGACGATGTCGGCCGTGGCCGAGAGGTCGGGGCGGAGCGTCGTCGGCGGCGAGTCCAGCGTCACGACCACCTCGAAGTCGACGGCCTGCTGCGCGCTTTGGCCGAGCTGACTGTTCTGTTCCTGCGACCGCACCGCGCTGTGGCTGATCTCGGTAACCCGCCCCCGGAACTTCTGATGCGGGAACGCGTCGATCGACACGGACGCGGTGTCGCCGATGTGGAGCTGCGGCACGTCGGTCTCGTCGACTCGGACGACGGCCTCCATGTTCGAGAGATCGCTGATGGTCAGCAGCAGACTGCCGGGATTGTTCATCGTCCCGACGATCGCCGTCTCGCCCTCCTCGACTTGCAGGCGAGTGACGACGCCGTCCATCGGCGAGCGGATCACCGTCTTCGCCAGCTGGTCTTCGGCCTCCCGCAACGCCGCGCGCGCCTGCTCCACGCCGTAGTCGGCCGCGGCCGCGAGCTCGGCCTGCACGCGCGCCTGCGTCTGCGCATCCTCGAGGGCCTGCTTGCTCACCAGCATCGAGTCCCGCGCGTAGATCTCGCGGGAGCGCTCATAGTTGCGCTGCGCCTGGATCTGGTTCGCCCGCGCCTGCGCCGCGCGCGCCAATGCCTCGCTCACCGCCGCGCGCGCCCGCGCCACGGCCGCCTCGTACTGCGTCGGGTCGATGCGCAGCAGGATGTCGCCGCGCTTGACGGCATCGCCCTCCTTCACGCGGAGGTCGATGACCCGTCCCATGATGTCGGACTGCACATCGACCTTGCGGTGCGGCCGGATCCACCCGCTCGCGGTCACGTACGCCACGAGGTCGCGCTTCGCCGCCGCCTCGATGCGGACCGGCACGGCCGCCCGACCCCTGGCCGACATCCCCACGCCGGCGCCCGCGCCGACGACCACGACGAGGCCGATTCCGGCCGCGATCTTCGCTTTGCGAGTCATTGCGTCGATTCCCGATGTCGTCTACCGGAGGGGCGAGCCGACGGTGGCCTCGAGGGCGGCCATGGCCTCGTGGTAGCCGTAGAGCGCGGCCAGGTAGTCGCGGTCGGCTCGCGCCTTGATCGTCTCCGCCTCCTGGAGCTGGAGGAAGCTGCTCGCCCCCACCCGGTAGCGCTCGCGCTCCATCGCCAACTGCTCGCTGGCCAGCTCCCGGTTCTTCGCCTCCAGCTCCACGCTCCGCCGCGCCGTCTCCACCGCCGCCACCCCCGCCTGCACCCCCGTCCGCAGCGCCAGCTCCTGCGCCCGCACCTGCTCCTGCGCATCCTGCTCCGCCACCCGCGCACTCTCCAGCTCCCGCTCCCGCGAAAACCCGCTGAACAGCGGCAACGACAGCGTCACCTGCGCATACATCGGCTGCGCCGTGTAGTTGAACGGGAACACATTGTTGCTCGCCAGCACCGCCCGCTCCTTCTCCGCCGTCCACTCGTACGGGCTACAGTCGGCCGGCGTGCCCGGCAACGGCTTCGTCAGCCCCGCCGAGATGTTGTTCAGCAGCTCGCAGCTCGCCTTCTGGCTCGCCAACTGCCCCTTCGCCTGCTCGATCACGTAGCGCTCGCTCCCGCTCTCCCGCGCACTCCCGCTCCAGCCCACCTGCACCGAAAGCGACGGCAGATACTGCGTCCGCGCCGCCCGCACCCCCGCCGCCGCCGCCCACGCATTCGCCCGCGCACTCACCACCTGCGGC
>JADGGV010000630.1 GCA_019689775.1 Gemmatimonadota bacterium | reverse complement strand
GGGGGGGGGGGGGGGGGGGGGCGGGCCCCGGGGGGGGGGCGGGGCGGCCGCCACGACGGCGCGCGCCGGAGCCGGTCCCAGAGCCCGCCGGCGAGGAGCAGCAGCGCGCACATGATCCAGGCGCCGATCGCGACCTCGGCCGTGCGGTCGTTCCTTGGCTCGACGTAGGCGACGCGCAGCCCGAGCACCAGCTTCGCGGCAAGGAACCAGAGGAAGACGGCGAGGAGCGCCCAGGCGGCGCGCGCGTCGGAGGTGCGCGGGTGCACGAGCGTGCGCCGGAACGCCGGGCTGCGCAGCGCCAGCAGCCCGAGCGTCGAGTAGAGGAGGAGCAGCAGCGCGGCAGACGTGCCGAGCACGTTCCCCATCCGCGCCTCGGAGACGGCCGACGCGCGCAGCACGTAGCCGGCCGGCGGCTCGCCGCGCTGGAGCACGCGCGCCGGGAGGTAGAACGACTGCGCCATCCCGACCCAGAGCGTCGTGTCCGGCGTCGCCACGAGCACCCGCTTGCCATGCAGCTCGAAGCGCGCGAGCAGCCCGTAGCGCGCGCTGTCCAGCCCCCACTCGTCCAGCCGGATGTTGGCGCGCGGCGGCGGGAACGGCCGCGCCGACGCGAGCGGGATGCAGCGCGCCTCGTCCTCCGTGCAGTCCTCCGGCGCCGGCATCGGGAACGGGTCCGGGTCCGGGTTGCGGATGAAGCGGACCATCACGCCCGTTAGGCGCGCGCGCCGGCCCGCGGCCGTCACGACCTCGGTCCGCCGCTCGATCGCGAAGCGCCAGCCCGTGCCGCCGGAGCGCACCTCGAGCGTGTCGCCGTAGGCGACGCGGAGCGGCCCGCCGCTCGCCCGCGGCTGCGCGATCCGCGTCCGATCGAGCCGCCGCGAGACCAGCCGGAAGTCCGGGAACAGCGTCCAGCCGCCGACCGGGAACGGCAGCACGATGTCCGGGCTCGTCGTCCGCGTCAGGATCAGGTCCGCCGCCGCGCGCCGGTCGATCGGCCCGCTCCAGCGCAGCTCCGCCAGCGAGATCCCGGCGCGCAGCCGGCGCTCCAGCCGCTCGTGCAGCACGTCGTCGCCCGAGAACAGCTCCGCCCGCGCGCCGCCCCACTCCAGCGCGCCGCGCGCCATGTCGTTCGGCATCGCCGCCCAGTGCGGCACCCGGCGCAGCACGAGCCGCGACCGCCGCCCGTCCCGCACCACCTCGACCGGCTCGTTCGGCACGACCGGCGCGCCGTAGATCGGTGTGTGCACCGCCGTCCGCACCAGGAACAGCCGCCGCCCCGTCCGCCACCGCTCGATCAGCTCCACGCCCTCGCTCGGCACGACCAGCACGCTGTCGCCCATGCGCGGGCGCACCACCGTCACCGACCACTCGTCCAGCCGTGTCGGCGACGACGCCAGGTGCACGTCCAGCCGCGGCTCGCCCACGCCCAGCCGGACCGTGTCCCGGCCGAACAACGCCACCCCGACGTACGCCATCCGCTCCGCCGGCTGCCGCTGCCGGATCACGCTGTACAGGTACGCGATCGCGCCCAGCGCCACGACGCCCAGCAGGAGCAGCGTCTTCAGGTGCGGCGCGCGCCACCCCTGCCGCTCGCCGTGCCGCGGTAGGTAGACCGCCAGCGCGACCGCGACCGCCGAGAAGATCGCGAACCACAGCCCGTCCCTCCACCACAGCAGCAGGATGGCGACGACGGTCGGCAGGACGATCGGAGCGAGGATCGCGGGTACGCGGCGGATCCGAGACCACATGGTGGACTCCGGCGTGAGCGGTTCCAACCTCCGCATCCGGTCCCGACCGATGGCCGACCCGCATCGCGGATGCGCGTCCGCGAGGGCGCGCGTCGGATGCGGGGGCGGAACGGCGCGGGCGGCGCCCCCCTGATGAGACACCTGCCCGGCGGCGACCGGTTCGAGCGGGCGGCTCCAGCAACCGCCGTACTCGCGCGTCCTGGCGAGACGACGCGCGCCGGGTGTTACAGTCTATCTCGTTTCGAGGTACGGCGTTGCGCCGGTTCGGGCGGGCTCGCGGCGGCGGCGGGGGGCGCGCGGCCCGTCTCCGCGCCCGGACACTGCGCGTCCAACGCTGGCGACACGGCGCGCGGCGCCGCGCCGCCCACGTCCGCCACGCCTCGGTCCCGCCTCCGCCCGCCTAGGTCTCCCGCCGCTCGCTCCCCCCTTCGGCGTTCCGCCGCTCCGCTTGCTGCTTGCCCCGCTCCCCCCCGGGTCCGGC
>JADGGV010000629.1 GCA_019689775.1 Gemmatimonadota bacterium | reverse complement strand
GAGGTGGACGAGGCGAGCGGGGCGGTGGAGGTGCGGATCCCGTGGGCGCTGCTGAACGTGACGGACCCGAGCTCGCGGCGGGTGCTGCGGGTGGGTGGGGCGGCGCCGAAGGATCCGGATGCGGACGACGCGCTGCCGACGGAGGTCGTGCCGGGGATCCGCATCGTCGCGGCGACGCGCGGCGCGGACGGGGAGTGGCGGGCGTGGCCGCGGAGCGGGCAGGCGAAGGATGTGGCGCTGTTCACCTGGCCGACGTGGGAGCGGCCGCGGTGGCACGCGCGACGGCGGCCGGTTTACGGGGCGCTTCGCGCGGCGTTCGCGGAGGTGGGGGGCGCGGGGAGCGTGGGGACGCAGGTGGCCCGATGAGGAAACGGAACATGTCACGCGAAGGCGCGAAGGGACGACAGGAGGCGCGGAGCCGCCGGCGATGGTGGGCGGCGCTCGCCGCGTTCGGCGTGTTGGCGGCTCTGGCGCCCGCGGGATCGGCGGCGGCGCAGTCGCCTGCGACGGCGGCGGACTCGGCGTGGGAGCGGAAGGACTATGATGCGGCGGCGCGGCTATACGGCGAGCGGCTGGCGGCGGACTCGAGCGACGCGGTGGCGCTGCACCGGCTGGGGCTGATCCTGGCGTGGGGCGAGAAGTATGACCGCAGCCTGGAGCTGCTGGACCGGCTCGTGGCCGAGCGGCCGGACGACGCGGCGGCGGCGGTGGACCGCGCGCGTGTGCTGGCGTGGAAGCACGACCTGAAGGCGGCGCGGGCCGCGGTGGACGCGGTGCTGGCGGGGCATCCGGGCGACCTGGGCGCGCTGCGGCTGCGGGCGCAGGTGGAGAGCTGGTCGGGGGACTACGACGCGGCGCTGACGACGTACCAGGAGCTGCTGGCGAGCGCGCCGGCGGACCGGTCGATCCAGCAGGAGCGGGCGCGGGTGCTGGGGTGGACGACGCGGTACGCGGCGGCGGCGGACGCGTACCGGGAGCTGCTGGAGACCGATTCCACGGACCTTGAGGCGCGGCTCGGGCTGGCGCGGGTGCTGTCGTGGTCGCAGCAGCTCGATTCGGCGGCGGCGGTGTTCGCGTCGGTGCTGAGGCAGGACCCGACGAACCTGGAGGCGCAGCGCGGGCTGGCGCGGATGGCGAGCTGGCGCGGACGGCTGGCGGAGGGCGAGGCCGGGTGGCGCGCGGTGCTGGAGCGCAAGCCGGACGACGTCGAGGCGCTGGTCGGGTTGGGGCAGACGCTACGCTGGCAGGGTCGCCACGCGGAGGCGCTGGAGGTGCTGGAGAAGGCGCGGCAACTGGCGCCGACGGACGCGGACGTGCGCACGCAGTGGGAGTGGGCGCGGGCGGCGGGCGCGCCGCGGGTCACGCCGTTCCTGGTCTACGAGCGGGACTCGGACGGCAACCGGATCGCGACGTCGCGGCTGGTGATGGCGTGGAACCCGCTGCCGCGGGTGGCGCTGCGGGCGGACGGCTACATCCGGCGGCTCGGGCAGACGCTGATCGTCGGGCAGCCGAACCGCTCCGCGCAGGGCGTGCTCGTCTCCGCCGACGTGCTGGCGGGCGCGGGGTGGACGCTGACGGCGGGCGGCGGCGTGTCGGGTTCCGATGCGCTGGCTGCGACGCCGAAGGGACAGGTCGTCGTGTCGGTGCAAAGCCCGTCGGCGGCCCCGGTGTCGGGGGGTGTCGTGTTCTCGCGCACGGCGCTGGACGCGACGGCGCGGCTGGTCGAGACGGGCGTGATGGTGAGCGAGGCGACGCTCACCGGCGGGACGGCGCCGAGCGCGGCGTGGAGCCTGCGCGCGCGGGCCTCGATCGCGGAGTTCGAGGGCGCGGAGACGAACCGACGGACGCTCGGGCAGCTCGAGGTCGCGCGGCGTGTGGCATCGTGGGGCCGGCTGCTGGGCTCGGTGACGGGCTTCGGCTTCGAGCACGCCTCCACGGACGGCTACTTCTCGCCCGACTTCTACGGCCTCGCCGAGATGGGCGGGCGCTGGCTGCGCGACAATGGCCGCTGGTCCGCGGTCGCGGAGCTCGCGCCCGGCGTGCAGAAGATCGGGCGGGACGGCAAGGCGGCGGGGACGTTCCGCATCAGCGGCCGGGTCGGCTACAGCGTGGCGCCGGGCCGCCAGATCGGCCTCGCGCTCGGCTACTCGACCACGGGGCTACAGAGCCTGGCGCCGGGGGCGGCGGGGTACCGGTACACGTCGGCGGTGCTGTCGGCGGGATGGGCGTTTTGAGGCGGGC